>NZ_JAMJPH010000036.1:0-39513 GCF_023554635.1 Nocardioides bruguierae | reverse complement strand
GCGGGACACCGTCCGCGACAAGCCTCCGGATCAGAGCCCAATCCTCCATCGAGATCACCCATCCAATCTGTCTGGGTGGCCCCGTTTTCGACCGTCGTTCTGGCCCCAGATTGGAGCGTCGTCGTCAACCTTGAACCGAGTCTGGCCGGACGCCGCCCCTAAAGGATTGTCTAGTAGCCGCTAGGCGGACTCCTCACTTTCGGCACTGTCAGCAACCTTCACCTGGTCGCTCCCAAGATTGATTGACTCGACGTTCGTCGTAGCTTGGGACAACCCACGAGCTCGTCGCTCGACTGCCTTCAGGGTCGGGTCGGGTGAGTTCCTGTAATAGATGACGCGAAACGCCCACTCACGAGCCTCATCATCAGACGCCCCCGTTGCTCGTAAAGCGAACCGCAAAGCGAGGTACTGCACTGGGCGTAATGCAACCAGGGCCGAGATCAGAACGACAGGCGCCGCCAACCACACAGGCACCCCCATGAGAACGAGGGCGACAGACGGCATCGGTGCCGCGAGCAGACTGATCTGACTGTGCCACTCGCGAGAAAGCAACACTTGCGAGACGCTCATGGCGACCCCCCAACACTCGGCTCGATGCGCCCATGATCCCGATGCTTGAGTGCGAAAATGGTTAGCCAAGGCGCCCATGAGCGCAGTGTCGTCCTGACAAGCAAGCGGGGTCTATCAATGCCGGAGCAGTACGTTCTTCAGACAGCACTCTTTCGAGAGATTGCGGAGACCGCCCACACGACGCTGGAGCTGATCTCCAAGCCCACGACGTCGCATCTCGAACGACTCCGCACGGTCCGTGACGACCTCGATCGGATCGAAGCCGGGCTTGTGGCGGTCCTCCGTGAGGATGGCACGACGTGGGAGAGCCTCGCTCTCGCTGCTGGCGTCACCCGTCAATCAATGTACGCAAGACTCAAGAATCGAGCCCCACGATGGGTCGACAGCGTTCGACGAGCCTCCGCCGGGGATGACGATGCTGCTCTTCGGCGCTCCCTGCGGCCAGCATGGGAACGCATAACATCCGAGCTCAGCATCCGTGCAAGAGCATTGACCGATCTAGACATCGACGGCCAGACGAACCTTGGAGCCCTCGCACCCGTCCCAGCGTTCAAGTCACGCCCGATTGATGCTCCGCGACGCACCTCTCCCTCGCGAACCCCGCGATGAGGCGGAGTCCCGTCTCCCGCACGCCCTTCTCGGCCGAACTTGGGCGGGCATCGCGCCCGTTGGAGGGACACATTGACATCGCACCGTAGTCGGCACGATTGAGACGGCTGGGGCACGCCTACGAACCAGGCAGCTCCAGCCCTCGAGCCGTGAGCCTCGACTCCTGAAAGGCGGCCATGGCTCGACTCGGAGGTATCCGTGATCTCGGCCGACCGCGTCGAAACCGCACGTCAGAGGGCAGATCTGCGCACCGGATGTCGCTGAGACGTGTCGCACACCAGTCAATCGGGCCATCTCACTCTGGGAAGCCGACAGCCCCTGCCTGCATCGCTGCAGGCAGGGGCTGTCTGGTGGAGCCGCCTGTCGGAATCGAACCGACGACCTATTCATTACGAGTGAATCGCTCTGCCGACTGAGCTAAGGCGGCGCATCACGCGGCGAAGCCGTCGCGACCGCAGCGAGTATAGGGAGACGCCGCGCTCCCCGCGAAAACGGCGCTACCCGCTGGGGTGGACGGGCTCGTGCGCAGGCGGGGCACCGTGGAGGCATGACCACGCAGCAGGCCTCACGCACGACCTCGGACCCTGCGGGACGGTCCACGCCCGGCCGGGGCGTCCAGGCCGCGGGCCTGGCCGCGTTCCTGGTGGCTGTCGCCGTGGCCGCCGGCGTCGGCGGCCTGGCGGCGAGCAGCGCGGCGGCTGATTACGCGGCGCTCGAGCAGCCGTCCTGGGCGCCGCCGTCGTGGCTGTTCGGACCCGTGTGGACCGTCCTCTACGCGCTCATGGCCGTCGCCGGGTGGCTGGTGTGGCGTCGGCACGGCGCCGACCGGTTCCTGGCCGTCTTCGCGCTCCAGCTGGTGCTCAACGCCTGCTGGACGCCACTGTTCTTCGCGGGCGGACTCTACGGCTGGGCCCTGGTCGAGATCGTGGTGCTGCTCGGCACGCTGGCCGTCACGGTGGGGCTGGCCTGGCAGCGTGAGCGCGCTGCCGGCGTCCTGCTGGTGCCGTACCTGGCGTGGGTCGCCTTCGCGACCTGCCTCAATGCTGCCATCTGGTGGCTGAACCGCTGATCGCGGGCGTGGTGGTGCGGCGGTCTCGTGGCTCGTCGCTGGCGCTCCTCGCACCTCGACCACCGGCCCGGGCTGGCGCTCCTCGCACCTCGACCACCGGCCCGGGCTGGCGCTCCTCGCACCTCGACCACCGGCCCGGGCTGGCGCTCCTCGCACCTCGACCACCGGCCCGGGCTGACGCTCCTCGCACCTCGACCACCAGGGAACCCCGACCGCCGGGCGGTCGGCGCCTCAGAAGGTGTGCTCGTCCTCGGGGTCGGCGGCGCCGTCCTCGACGTGCAGCCCGATGCGCTCGGCGCGCTGCGTGGCCGACATCGAGGCCAGCAGCTGGAGCTTCTCGTGGGTGGGGCTACCGACCTCGGCGGCGTAGACCGTGATCGCCTGACCCTCGTCCGCGAGCACCGGCAGCACCTCGTAGTGCAGCGCGAGCTCACCGACGTCGGGGTGCACGAAGTGCTTGAGCCCGGAGCGGTGGATGCGGACGTCGTGGCGGGCCCACTGGGTGGCGAAGGCGTCGCTGCGGGTGCAGAGCTCGCCGATGAGAGCCGAGAGGCTCGGATCGCCCGGGCAGCGCCCGACCTCGGTGCGCAGCATGGACGCGGTCGTCGCGATCGCCTTCTCCCAGTCGACGTAGAAGTGCTGGGACGCCTCGTCCAGGGCGTTGAACCGGGCGAAGCTGGGCGTGCGGCCCGCGGCCAGCTCGCGGGTGAACAGACCGGAATGCATGGCGTCCCCGAGCGCGTTCCAGGCGAGCACCTCCATCCGCCCGTTCGTGACGAAGGCGGGCATGCCGGGCATCTGGTCGAGGACCATCTGCAGCCCGGCGCGCACCGTCCTCCGGGTCGGCCGCCTCGTGGACCGCGCCGGCGAGGTGTTGGCCGAGCGCGCCAGGTCGATCAGGTGCGAGCGCTCCGCGTCGTCCAGCTGGAGCGCCTGCGCGACGGAGTGCAGCACGGAGTCCGAGACGCCGGAGAGGTTCCCCTTCTCCAGCTTCGTGTAGTAGTCGATGCTGACGCCCGCCAGCAGCGCGACCTCCTCCCGGCGCAGGCCGGGCACACGGCGGTTGCCGCCGTAGTGGCTCAGGCCGGCCTGCTCGGGCGTCACCTTCGCGCGGCGGCTGACGAGGAAGTCGCGGACCTCGGACTTGTCGGGCTTCACCCCTCCACGGTAGGCCCGGCCTCCACCCGGTGGCAGGTGCTGCCGGAACCCCGCTCCCCCTCCGGAACGCGACGAGCCCGCCTCGACCGGTGAGGTCGGGCGGGCTCGGGCTGCGTGTCGAGCAGGCTCAGGCGGTGGCCAGGACGTGGCCGGCGCCGGCGACCTGGAGCGAGCCGCACCAGCACTCGAACGTGACCTCGGTGCCGAGGTCGGTGGTGCGGACGCCCGAGAGCATGCTCGGGAAGATCAGCTGGTCCTTGGCGCAGGCGGAGCAGTGGTGGACGAACATGCGGGGTACCTCCCGGGATACGGATCGACGTCGGTGACATCTCCATTGTGAGAGACCGCATGGCACAGGGGTAGCCTTACTTTCCAGCCGCTTCCCAAGGCTTGACCTATGGTTCGAGGAGACCCACGTCACATGCTGTCGCTGCACCAGCTGACCTGCTTCCTGGCGACCTACGAGCACGGGTCGCTGACCGCTGCCGCGCAGGCGCTCGGGTACGCCCAGCCGAGCGTGTCCGAGCAGATCAGGGCGCTGGAGAAGTCCCTCGACGTGCAGCTGTTCCGCCGCGTCGGTCGCGGCGTCGTCCCCACCACCGTCGCCGACACCCTGCGCCCTCACGCCGAGCGCGTGCTGGCGGAGGTGGAGGAGGCCCGGCAGGCCGTGGCGAGCGTGCGCTCCTTCGAGACCGGCACCATCCGGTTCGGCATGTTCGGCATCGCCCGGCTGTACGCGGGCGCCGGACTCATCGCCGACGTGCTGGCCCGGTACCCCGGCGTCAACGTCGAGCTCGTGGGCCAGAACTCCACCGCCGTCGCCGAGGACCTGCGACGTGGCCGGCTCGAGGCCGCCATGCTCGCCGTCTCCTCCGTCAACGCCGACGGGCTGACGGTCACGCCCGTGGCTCGCGAGGAGCTCGTCTACATCAGCGCCGACCCGGCGCACCTGGCCACGCCCGTCACCCCGCACCGGCTCTCGCTCGCCACCCTGGTCATGCCGGAGACCACGTGGGCCGAGGTGGACTCCACCCGCACCACGCTGCGGCAGATGCTCGCCGAGACCGGGCGCAACCCGCGCAGCAAGATCGAGGTCGAGGACATCGAGACCGCCGTCGAGCTCGTCGGCATGGGCCTGGCCGACTCCGTCATCCCGCGTGGCGCCGCCGACCAGCTGCTGCCGCGGCTCGCCCCGAACGCCGGCGTCGTGGCCCTGCGTCCGCGGCAGTTCGACACCTTCGCGGTCGTGCACCGCACCGGCGCCGTGCTCTCCCCCGCGGCCCGGCTGATGATCGAGCTGGCCACCGAGCGGATCAGGTCCGTCGCGGAGCCGATCAACCGGCGGTAGGCGCGCGGCCACGGTCGGCGGTCGGGTGCGGGGATCTCGTGGCTCGTCGCTTGCGCTCCTCGCACCTCGATCACCGGTGGGCTGCCGGCGCTCCTCGCACCTCGATCACCGGTGGGCGCTGGTCAGCAGGTGGTGCCGTCGTCGGGGACGACACCGTCGATCAGGTAGTCCTCGATGGTGGTGTCGATGCAGTCGTTGCCGGAGTTGTAGGCCGTGTGCCCGTCGCCGTCGCGGGTCAGCAGCACGCCGGACTCCAGCTCGTCGGCCAGCGCCTGCGCCCACTCGTACGGCGTCGCCGGGTCGCGGGTGGTGCCGACGACCAGGATCGGTGCCGCACCGGCGCCGTCGATCTCCGGTGCCTCCTCGGACGCCGTCACCTGGACGCCCTGGCAGCCGAGCATGCCCCAGGCGAAGACCTGGCCGAGCGTGGGCGAGGCCTCCAGGAAGTCGCTCATCTCGCCCGGGATCGCCGAGACCGGCTCGCTGGCCGGGTCGTCGAGGCAGTTGATCGCGTAGATCGCCTCGGCGGAGTTGTCGGCGTAGGTGCCGTCGGTGTTGCGGCTGGCGTAGGCGTCCGCGAGCAGCATCAGCGTGGTGCCGTCGCCCTGGAACGCCGACTGCAGGCCCTGCGTGAGCAGGTACCAGTAGTCGCTGACGTAGAGCGGGGTGATGATGCCGTAGAACGCGTTGCCCTCCGTGAGGGTGCGGCCGTCCTGCGTCGGCAGGGGGTTCTGGTCCGTCTCGGCGAGGAAGTCCGCGATCCGCTGGAGACCCTCGTCCACCGTGTCGCCGAGGAAGCACCCGGAGGCGTTCTCGACGCAGTCGGTGACGTAGGCCGTCAGCGCCCGCTCGAAGCCCTCGGCCTGCCCCAGCGACAGCTCGCGGCTGCTCAGCGACACGTCCACGGCCCCGTCGAGGACGAAGCGCCCGACCCGCTCGGGGAAGAGCTCGGCGTAGGTGGCGCCCAGCTTGGTGCCGTAGGAGGCACCCAGGTAGTCCAGCGTGGACTCGCCCAGCGCCGCACGCAGGACGTCCATGTCCCGCGCGGTCTCGACCGTGGTGACGTGGCCGACCAGCGAGTCGGAGTTCTGCACGCACCCGGCGAAGAAGTCCTCCAGCGCGTCCACCGAGGCCTGGGCCTCGGCGTCGGTGTCCGGGTCGGGGTCCATGGCCAGGAAGTCGTCGAGCTCGGAGTCGGAGACGCAGTCGACCGGGTCGGAGCTGCCGGTGCCGCGGGGGTCGAACCCGACGAGGTCGTAGGCGTCCATCAGCTGCGGACGGAAGACGTTGGTGCCGGCGGCCGCGTAGGAGGTGCCCGGCGCTCCCGGACCACCGGGGTTGACCACGAGGCTGCCGATGCGGCTGTCGGCCGGTGCCGGCACCTTGAGCACCGCGACCTCGATGCTGTCCCCGCTCGGGTCCGCGTAGTCGACGGGCACCTCGAGCGTGCCGCAGAGGTTGCCGGAGCCGTCGCCGCAGTCGGCCCAGTCGATGCTCTGGGAGTAGTACGGCGCCAGGCCCTCGCTGGGGGCGTCGGTCGCGCCCTCCTCCGGCTCGGCGGGGCTCGCCGGCGCGGTCACGCCGCCGGCGTCCGTGCCCCTGCTGTCGTCGGAGCCGCCGAGCAGCCCCAGCCCCGCGGCGAGGCCGGCGCCGGCCGCGGCCAGCACCACGGCCGCCGCGATGACGATGGCGAGCACCCGGGTGCCGGTGGACACCCCGCTGCGCCGCGCGGAGGGGTCCGGCTGGGGGGTGTCGTAGGCGCCGCGCAGCTCCGGGGGCAGCTCGGGGCCGCTCAACGCAGCGCCTCCGGCACGCGCAGGGCGACCATCATCGACTCCAGGGCCAGGGCAGGCGGCACGTTGAACTCCATCATCTGCTCGCGGGCAGCGAAGACCCACTCGATCCGCTGCAGGTTCAGCTCGGGGGTGGAGGCGCGGACGACCTCCTCGATCTCGTCGCGGATCTCCTCGTTGACGAGGGCGCCCGGGGCGCCGACGGCCAGCGCGATCGCGTCGCGGTAGACCGAGACCAGGTCCATCAGGGAGCGGTCCACGACGTCGAGGACGCGGCGCCGCGCTCGGCGCTTCTGGTTCTCGGTCATGTCCTTGAGCGCCGAGGCGTACTCGCGGTGCCGGCGTCCCTTGTCCTCGTAGCCGAAGGCCTGGTCGAGGTCCGCCTTCTCGCGGGCGTCCTGCTCGGAGGTGATCGCGTCGGCCTCTTCCTTGGCGACCTCGGCGAGGTTGGCCGCGGCGGTCATGGCCGCGCCGATGCCGGTGAGGCGGCGGGGGTACTTCACCACCTCGCGGCGGCGGTTGCGGGTCGCCTCGTCCAGCGCGAGGGCCTTGGCCCGGCCGATGTGGCCCTGGCTCGCACGGGCCGCGTAGGCGGCGAGGCCGTCGGGGACGCCCGCGGTGCGCACGAGGAACTCGGCGACCTCGGGGGCCGACGGGGTGGCCAGCGTGACCAGGCGGCAGCGCGAGCGGATGGTCGGCAGGACGTCCTCGACCGTGGGGGCGCACAGCAGCCAGACCGTGCGCGGGCCGGGCTCCTCCACGGCCTTGAGCACCGCGTTGCCCGAGGACTCGTTGAACCGGTCGGCGTCCTCCACGACGATGACCTGCCAGCGGCCGGTGACCGGGCTCATCGCCGCCTTGCGCACCATGTCGCGGGCGTCGCGGACGAGGAACTGCACCGAGTCGGTGCGCACGCGCGTCACGTCGGGGTGCGAGCCGGCCAGCACGGTGCGGCACGCCTGGCACTGCCCGCAGCCGGCCTCCCGGCCGGGGCCGCGCTCGCACTGCAGAGCGGCGGCGAAGGCCATGGCGGCGTTCGACCGGCCCGAGCCGGGTGGGCCCGTGAACAGGAAGGCGTGGGTCATGCCCTTGCCGGACGCGGCGGCGGCGAGCGTGCCGGTGACGCGGTGCTGGCCCACGAGGTCGGCCCAGACGCCGTGCCGCGCGGGGGCGGGGGTGGTGGTCACTCCGCGGCCACCGCCTGCGGCAGCAGCGGCGCGACGCGGGCCCGCACGGCGGCCGCGATCTCCTCGCGCGGGGCGCGGGCGTCGACGACCAGGTAGTGCTCCGGGTCCGCGGCGGCCATGGCCCGGAAGGCCGCGGCGACCCGGGTGTGGAACTCCAGCGACTCCCCCTCGATCCGGTCCCGGGTCTCGAAGCGAGCCAGGCCCGCGTCCGGCTCGAGGTCGAGGACGACGGTGAGGTGGGGCCGCAGGTCGCCCGTGGCCCAGCGGGCGACGTGCTCGACCTCGTCGGTGGCCAGGGTGCGGCCGGCGCCCTGGTAGGCCAGCGTGGAGTCGACGTAGCGGTCGGTGACCACCACGGCGCCCCGGGCCAGTGCCGGGAGGACCAGGTGGTCGACGTGCTCGGCCTTGTCCGCGGCGTAGATCAGCATCTCGGTGCGGGGCGAGAGGTCACCGGTCTCGGGCGAGAGGACGATGCGGCGCAGCTCCACGCCGACGTCCGTGCCCCCCGGCTCGCGGGTGAGGACGACCTCGTGACCGGCCTCGAGGAGCCAGGACTCCAACAGTGCCGACTGCGTGCTCTTGCCCGCGCCGTCGCCGCCCTCGAAGCAGACGAAGACGCCGGTGTCGGTGTAGCGGCCGGGCCAGGTCACGGCGTCGAAGGTACGGGGCGACACCGACACCGCGGTAACCAGGTGTCCGTCACCTGGCCGACCGGTCGCTCGCCGCCCCGCCCCGGGCGCCTCAGGCGGCCAGCTTCTCGGTGAGCGAGGTGAGCTGGTCGAGCATGGCCTCGAGCTCGCCGGTGCGGCGCTCCAGCGGGGCGAACCCGGACTCGTCGAAGTCGCTGAACAGGCCCAGCGCGACGAAACCGCGCACGTCGTACATCTGGAAGTTCACCATGATCTGGCGCCACTGCTCGGTGGCCCGCACGCCCCCGTCTGCCCCGTAGGAGACGAACGCGACGGTCTTGCCGACCCACTCCGGGCCCAGGCTGTCGACGGCGTTCTTGAAGGCGCCGGGCACGCCGTGGTTGTACTCGGGGGTGACGAACACGTAGGCGTCGCACTCGTCGATCGCGTCCGACCACGCCTGGGTGCCGGCGTCCTCGTAGGCCTTGCCCGCCAGCATCGGCAGGGTCTCGGCGTCCAGGATCGGCACACCGAACTCGGCCAGGTCGACGATGGAGACCTCGACCCCGTCACGCTGCTTGGCCGCGTCCGCGACCCAGGCGGCCACGGACTCACCGCGACGCCCCTTGCGCACCGATCCGACGACGACACCGATCCTCATGCTGCTGCTCCTCGTTGCTCCGGGTGTGGTTCTCGTTTCAACCATTCCCCGGAGCGGGGTGTTCCAGACACGGACGACGGCACCAGACTGAGGCCGTGGACGACTGTTGGAACTGCGAGAACGAGGCCCGCGTCGACGACCTGCCCGTCCGCGAGCGGGTGCTGCTCACCGAGCACTGGCGCGTCGCGCACGCCTTCGACACGGCCGTGCCCGGCTGGCTGGTGATGGTGCCGCGCCGCCACGTCCTGGCCCTCGACGAGCTCCCCGAGGCCGCGCTCGCCGAGATGGGCGTGCTCCAGGGGCGCCTCACCGCCGCGCTGCGGCTGGTGGTCGGGGCGCGGAAGACCTACGTCATGCAGTTCTCCGAGGCGCCCGGGTTCGCCCACCTGCACGTGCACCTCGTGCCGCGGATGCCCGACCCGCCGGACGAGCGCAAGGGCCCCGCGGTCCTCGGCTGGCTGGGGGTGGGCGAGGACCTCGCCGTGCCGGCCGACGTCCGCGACGCGCTCGCCGAGCGGCTGGCCGCGGCCCTCGACGACGCCGAGGGGAACCTCTCCGGCGTCGTCGGCGTCCCAGAGCCGTGAGCCATTCGCCGCGCACCCGCGTCCTGCCCCTGCTCCTGCTCGCCGGGCTGCTCGGTGCCTCCTTCGTCCCGCCGGCCGGCGGCGCCGCGTCGGCGTCGTGCGCCGGGCCCTCGCTGGACCGGGTGCGCGTGGTCGCCGGCGACCCCGGCACCGTGACCGGCCAGGCGTTCGTGGACGGCTGCGACGACGGCGGTGGCGGGGACGCCTTCGGCTGCACGAGCGAGGAGCCGGAGCCGGTCGTCCCGCTCGTCGCCGTCGACCTCGTGCTGGTGCAGGACGGGTCGCGCTACCCCCTGGGGACGGCCGACGCGGACGCGTCGGGTGCCGTCACCTGGGACGTCACCTGGCCCAACGGCGTCACCCCGGGGCGGGCGCGCCTCGTGGCGGACGACAGTACGTCCGTCGACGTGCGGGTCGTGGGCTGAGCCGGATCGGCCGGCGGCCGGCGGCACCGCCCCTCAGCCGCCCGTCGTCCGCGCGCCGAGGCTCAGAGCAGCGCGCGCACCTTCTCGGGCAGCTGCTCGAGCCGCCGCAGCCGCGTCTCCTCCTTCTTCGCGTCACCGGCCCACCGGACCAGCTCCTTGCGCCGCGACGGCGCGAGGCCGTCGAACGCCTCGCGCAGACCGGCCTCGGCGAGCACGGCGGCGACCTCGTCCGGCACCTCGACGGTGCGCGGGGCGGACTCGGTGACCAGGACGACGTCCACCTCGTCACCGGCCTCGACGCCCGCCGCCGTCCGCACCGCCTTGTTGAGCCCCACGAGGTTCTCCCCGCCCATGCGCGCGACGCGGCCGGGGAAGGTGTGGCCGGCGACCGTGGCGGTGACCGGGAAGGCCTTCTTGCCCTCGCCCAGCGTCGCGACCTGCTCGTCGGTGAGGACGACGGCCGCGGCCGGGCCGCGCTTCTCGAGGGTCACCCGCAGGTGCAGCTCGCTCACGGGCAGAAGCGTAGGGGCTCCGGACGCACAGGTCGCCCGCAGCCACGAGGGCGACGGGCGACCGGTGTCGACTGCGGTCAGCTCTTCTTGGCCGCGGCCTTGGTGGTCTTCTTCGCGCTGGACTTGGCAGTGGTCTTCTTCGCGGCCGTCTTCTTGGCCGCCGTCTTCTTCGCGGCCGTCTTCTTGGCGGGGGCGGCCTTCTTGGCCGCGCCCTTCTTGGCGCCCTTCTTGGCCGGGCCACGCTCACGTCGCTCGGCCAGCAGCTCGGCGGCGCGGGCGATGGTGATGGCCTCGACCGAGTCGTCCTTGCGCAGGGTGGCGTTGTACTCGCCGTCGGTGACGTACTCGCCGAACCGGCCCGCCTTCACGACCACCGGGTTGCCGGAGACCGGGTCGGGGCCGAGCTCCTTCAGCGGCGGTGCCGCGGCGGCGCGTCCACGCTGCTTGGGCTGGGCGTAGATCTTCTCGGCCTCCTCGAGGGTCACCGTGAAGAGCTGGTCCTCGCTGGCCAGCGAGCGGGAGTCCGCGCCCTTCTTCAGGTACGGCCCGTAGCGGCCGTTCTGCGCGGTGATCTCCTCGCCGTCGGCGCCGGCGCCGACCACGCGGGGCAGGCTCAGCAGCTTCAGCGCCTGCTCGAGGGTGATCGAGTCCAGCGTCATCGACTTGAACAGCGAGCCGGTGCGCGGCTTGGCCGACTTGGGGGCGTCCTCCGGCAGCAGCTCGGTGACGTACGGACCGAAGCGGCCGTTCTTGGCGACGATCTTGAGGCCGGTGTCCGGGTGGTTGCCGAGCTCGATCTCCTCGCCGGCCGGGTTGGCGAAGAGCTCGGTGGCCTTCTCCAGGGTCAGCTCGTCGGGCGGCAGGTCGTCGGGCACGTTGGCGCGCTTGCCCGTGGGGTTGCCCTCGTCGTCCGGGCCCTCCAGGTAGGGGCCGTAGCGCCCCACCCGCAGGTGGATGCCCGAGTCCGGGCCACCGACCGGGAACGTGGCGAGCTCGCGGGCGTCGATGTCGCCCAGCTCGTCCACGAGCTTCTTCAGGCCCTCGTTGGCGTTGGTGCCGAAGTAGAACTCGGCCAGCTCCTCGGCGCGGGCCTTGCGACCGGCGGCGATCTCGTCGAGCACGTCCTCCATCTGGGCCGTGAACTCGTAGTCGATCTGGCGGGGGAAGTGCTCCTCCAGCAGCCGCGTCACCGAGAACGCCAGCCACGCCGGCACCAGGGCGGTGCCCTTGCGGTAGACGTAGCCGCGGTCGGTAATGGTCTTGATGATCGAGGCGTAGGTGGACGGGCGGCCGATCTCCCGCTCCTCCAGCTCCTTGACGAGCGTCGCCTCGGTGAACCGAGCCGGCGGCTTCGTCTCGTGCCCGTCGGCGGACAGGCTCGCCGCGGTCAGCGCGTCGCCCTCGGACAGGCGCGGCAGCCGGGTCTCGGCGTCGTCGGAGGCGCCGCCGTGGTCGGTGCCCTCGACGTAGGCCTTGAGGAAGCCGTGGAAGGTGATGGTGCGGCCGGACGAGGTGAAGACGACGTCCTCGCCGGTGGCCGCGGCGCCGCCGAGCCGGACGGTGACGGTGTTGCCCACCGCGTCCTTCATCTGCGAGGCGACCGTGCGCTGCCAGATCAGCTCGTAGAGCCGGTACTGGTCACCGGTGAGGCCGGTGGCGCCGGGTCGGCGGAAGGTGTCGCCCGCGGGCCGGATCGCCTCGTGGGCCTCCTGCGCGTTCTTCACCTTGCCGGCGTAGGTGCGCGGCGCGTCGGGCACGTACTCGGCGCCGTAGAGCTCCGCGATCTGCGAGCGGGCCGCGTTGATCGCGTCGCCCGACAGCGTCGAGGAGTCCGTACGCATGTAGGTGATGAAGCCGTTCTCGTACAGCCGCTGCGCCACCGACATCGTGGTGGAGGCGCTCATGCCGAGCTTGCGGCTCGCCTCCTGCTGGAGCGTGGTGGTGCGGAACGGCGCGTACGGGGAGCGCTTGTACGGCTTGGACTCCACCGAGCGCACCGAGAACGTGGCGTCCGAGAGCCCCGAGACCAGGGCCTCGGCCCGGGCGCGGTCGAGGTGGACGACGTTCGCGTTCTTCTTGAGGACGCCGTCCTGGCCGAAGTCGGTGCCGCGGGCGACGCGGACGTCGTCGACGGTGTGCAGCCGTGCCGGGAACATCCGCGGGTCGTGGTCGGCGCCGGCGTCGAAGGTGCCCTCGAGGTCCCAGTAGGTGGCCTTGCGGAAGGCGATCCGCTCGCGCTCGCGGTCGACGACCAGGCGGGTGGCCACCGACTGCACCCGACCTGCGGACAGGCCGGACATGACCTTCTTCCACAGCACGGGCGAGACCTCGTAGCCGTAGAGCCGGTCGAGGATGCGGCGGGTCTCCTGGGCCTCGACGAGGTCCATCGCCAGCTCGCGGGGGTTCGCGGCGGCGTCGAGGATCGCCTGCTTGGTGATCTCGTGGAAGACCATCCGCTTCACGGGGATGTTCTTCGGCTTCAGCTCGTCCAGCAGGTGCCACGCGATGGCCTCGCCCTCGCGGTCCTCATCGGTGGCGAGGAAGAGCTCGTCGGCGTCCTTGAGCAGGCTCTTGAGGTGCGTCATGTGGGACTTCTTGTCCCGCGGCACCACGTAGTAGGGCTCGAAGCCGTGGTCGACGTCCACGGCCAGGCGGCCCCAGGGCTGCTCCTTGATCTTGGCCGGGGT
Organism: Nocardioides bruguierae; assembly: GCF_023554635.1. Classification (NCBI taxonomy): domain Bacteria; kingdom Bacillati; phylum Actinomycetota; class Actinomycetes; order Propionibacteriales; family Nocardioidaceae; genus Nocardioides; species Nocardioides bruguierae. The sequence goes on along the minus strand of NZ_JAMJPH010000036.1, from coordinate 26,281 downwards.
GTCCGCCGCCGACTGCGGCAGGTCCCGCACGTGGCCGCGCGAGGACTCCACGACGTAGCCCTGGCCGAGGTAGTCCCCGATCTTCTGGGCCTTCGTGGGCGACTCGACGATGACCAGCTTGTGTGCCACGGACCTGCTTCCTTCGAGGGGTGGGGAGGCGCGGACGACGGCAGGGGGCCGGGTCCTCAGGGCGCGCTCCGGCGGGGTCACCGTAGCGCGTGCCACGGACAACACCAGGTGTGACCGGGTTGCGGGAACGTTGCGGCGCGTCCCCGCACGCTCCGCCGGGGCCCGTCCGCGTGACCGTCGCCACGCCCCGTCCGACCACCTCCGGCCGGGCCCGCCGAGACCGCTCCGCGTGCCCCAGGTTGGGTAAGTCGATCGTCTCGTGCTGCGTCCGGGGACGCCCTCACGGACAGTGCTCCGTGACGGTGCTCCGCGAGGACGAGGAGGCTCCCATGCACGCGCCCGACAGCTGCCCCGACACCGGCTCCGGGACCCGCCAGCACCGCGTCGTCGCGACCTTCGCCAGCGGCCTGCGACCCGGCCTGCGCTCCACCCTGCGCGCCGCCCTGCTCGGCGGCCTCGTGGCCCTCGTGGCCGCGGCCGGGGTCACCGTGGCGGCCGGCACCCCGGCGTCCGCGGAGGAGACGGCCGACCGGACGACCGCGGGCACCGTGCTCGCCCTGCGCCTGACCTCGGCGGACGGCACCCCGGTGACCGGGTCCGGCACCCTGCGCCTGTACCGCTGGAACGCCCTCGACGGGCGGTTCGAGGCGCTGGCGGACACCGTCCCGGTCAGCGTCGCCTCCGCCACGTCGGTGGTGCGGCGCGTGGCCCTCTCCCGGCCCGGCCGCTACTACGCCGTCCTGCGCTCCGACGACGGCCTCGCCGACGCCGTGAGCGGCAGCGCCCGACCCACCGGCAAGCGGGACGCCGGCGTGGCCCGCGTGGCCGCCCACACCCGCACCCGGCTCGACGTCCCGCTCGCGGCCGCCGCCGGGCGCGTCACCCTGTCGGGGCGGGCCCTGGACGCCTCCGGCGCGCCGATCGCCGGCCTGCCGGTGGCGGTCCACGAGGTGGACGACGTCTCCCGGCTGAGCACCACCACGACCGACGAGAGCGGCTGCTGGCGCCTGCGCGTGCGCCCCGACCGCGACGTCACCGTCTCGGTCAACACGCCCGCCGACGCCGCCGGCAACCCGGTCGGGGCCGCCTGGGACCCGACCCTGCTCGACCTGCACAGCCCCGCCTCCGGCGTCCTGCGCGTGGGTGCGGTGGGCCTCGAGGCCGCCAGCACCCGGATGCTGACCGGGCGAGTCGTCCTGCCGGACGGCTCGCCGCTGGCCGGCGCCGACGTGGTCCTCCAGCCCGCCTTCGGGGTGCCGTGGGGCCGCTTCACGTGGCTGACCACGCACACGGACGCCGAGGGCCGGTTCTCGCGCCAGGTGCCCGCCGGCGCCTCCTACCTGGTCACGGTGGAGGACCTGCCCGGCGACGGCCAGACCGAGACCCTCGTGGCCTGGGGCGCCGCCGTGGACGCGGCCGAGAACACCGCCTTCCGCGTGGACGATGCCGACGTCGACACCGGCGACCTCGTGGCCGGTGGACTCGAGTCCGGCGCTCGCACGCTGAGCGGCGTCGTCACGGGGCCGGACGGCCCGGCCGCCGGCGTCCGCCTCTCGCTCTGGCAGTGGCGCGCGGGCGCCCTGCGTCGGCCCGCGGGCGAGGTGCCCGCGACGGTGACCACCGATGCCGAGGGCCGCTACACGCTCGCCGGGCTGCCCGACGGGTGGTGGGCGCTGCGGGTCGAGGTGACCGCGCGGCCGCGCACGTGGTCGTGGGTGGGCGGCCAGCGACCCTCGTCCCTGGACGCGGCGGGCACGCTGTCCACCGTCGGCACCGACGCGGGTGCCGACGTGCAGGTGGCCGCACCGACGAGGACCGCCGTCCGGGTCCGCTGGGTGCGCGGCACCCGGGGGCGGTCGGTGCGGGTCGTGGCGCGGGTGCGGATCAGCGCCCTCTCCGACGCCGACGCCTTCTCCGGCCGCGTCCGCTTCCTCGACCGCGGGGTGCCGGTGGGCACCGTCGAGGTCGGGTCGCAGGGCGTGGCCCGGGTGCGGCTCGACCACCTCAGCGGCGGTCGGCACCGCTTCCAGGCGCGGTTCCTGGGCAGCCCCGGGAGCCTGCACTCGCTGAGCCGCCAGGTCGCGGTCCGGGTCGACTGAGCCCGCGCGGTCCTCGGCGAGGGTGCCGGGGTCAGGCCGGCAGCAGGAACCCCTCGCGCACCATCTCCGCCAGCAGCGGGAGGGTGTCCTCGCGCGTGGCGGCCTCGTCGAGGTCGAGCAGCTGGGAGACGGCGTCGAGGATGACGCCGACGGGCAGCTCGCCGTCGCAGGCGCCGACCACCGCGGCCAGCACCGTGTCGACCTGCCGGGCGCGGCGCATCCCCGTCTGCTGGCGCAGCACGATCGTCTCGGGGTCCTCGGCGCCCGCGGCGCCCTGGGTCTCCTGCCGCACGTCGGCCCGCAGCGTGAGCGTGCTGTCGGCGTCCACCTGCACGCGGGCGGCGTCGGCCCAGGCGGCCACGGCCGGGGCGATCGGCTGCTCGACCTCGTAGGGCCAGCTCAGCAGCTCGTGGACGCCGCCGGCGCGGGTGTCGTCCTCGTCGCGGCGGCGCAGGTCGATCCAGCCGAAGCCGATCCCCTCGACGCCCTGCTCCTCCAGCCAGGAGAGCCACGTGTCGTAGCGACGGTGGTACTCGGCCACGTCGGTGTTGCCGGTGCTCGGGTGGTGGCCGGAGTCCTTCAGCCACAGCTCGACGTAGGCGGCGGGGTCGAGCACCTCGCGCTGCACCACGAACGCGTCGGTGTCGGCGTCCAGCCAGGAGCCGAGCCGCTCGTCCCACGGCTGACCGGCGGCGATGACCCAGTTGGCCAGCACCTGGCACCAGCCGCCGGGGTTGAGGTGGCCGGGGGCGGCGCGGACGATGTCCTCGACGACGCGGTCGCCGGGCAGGCCCGAGTCGCGGTAGACGAGGCGCTCGCCCGTGGCCGGGGAGATCACGAACGGCGGGTTGGTGGCGATCAGGTCGAACCGCTCGCCGGCGACCGGCTCGAAGAACGACCCGTCACGCACCTCGATGCGGTCGTCGAGGTCGTTGAGCGCCGCGTTGAAGCGCGCCAGGTCGAGCGCGCGGGCGTTGACGTCGGTGGCCACGACCGCGCCGGCGTGCCGGGCCAGGTGGAGCGCCTGGACGCCGCAGCCGGTGCCGAGGTCGAGGGCGCTGCCGACGTCCTCGCGCAGGGTGAGCTGGGCGAGCGAGGTGGAGGCGGGGCTGATGCCCAGGACGTGGTCGGAGCCCACGCGGGCCGGGGTGCCGTCGAGGCCGGGGGTGAGGTCGGAGACGACCCAGAAGTGGTCGGTGACGACCTCGCCGTCGGCCAGGCGCTCGCTGGCGTAGGGGCGGACGTCGAGGCGCGCCGCGACCTCGCCGATGGAGTGGGTCAGCACGCCACGGGAGGCGAGCCGGTCGACCAGGCCCGGGAGCGCCGCCTCGGCCGCCGAGGCCGCGACCGGCACCTGGAGCAGGAACAGCCGGACCAGCGTCTCCAGCGGCGAGCCGCCGCGCGTGCGGCGCAGCCCGGGCACCGTCTCGTTGCGGGCGAGGGCGTCGTGCGCCAGGGGTCCGAGCAGCCCGGAGACCGACTCGAAGGTGAAGTCCGCCGCCACGAGGGCGTCGCGGAGCAGGTGGGGCAGGTCCCGGTGGTCGTCGCTCACGGGGGCGAGCCTAGACACGCCCCCGGGCACCGGCCGAGCGGTGTCCGGGGACGTGGCGGGGCGGCCGCGGGCCTCGCTGCGCCCGCGCGTGCCGTCAGCGGCGGGCGACCCGCACGGGGACCCGCACCGAGGACGCGGCGACGCCGGTGTTGCCGGTGTAGCGGACGACCAGGACGTGGCGGCCGGCGGCCAGGCGCGGGAGCCGGAGCGTGGCCCGGCCGGCGTCCGTGGCCCGCAGGCGCGTGCCGGCGAGCGTCCGGCCGCCGTCGAGGACGAGGACGCGCCCGCCGTGGGTGGGGACCCCGCGGGCGACGACGCCGACCCGCAGCCGCGCCCGGGTGGCCCGGGTGACGCGCGAGGACAGGAGGCGCGCGCTCACCTTGGCGGGCGCCTGGCGGGCGGTGACCGCGTCGCTGGTGGCCACGGCCGTCGCGTGGCCGGCCCAGGCGCTGGTGGCGGCCACGGACAGGTCGTGGCCGACGTCGCGCGGCAGCACCGCGTAGACCGCGGACGTGGCGCCGTCGATCGGCTCGCCGTCGCGCAGCCACTGGTAGGCGCTGCTGGCGGTCACCTCCGACCAGGTCGGTCCGTCGACGGCGAGCCGCCGGCCGGCGCGGGCGAGGCCGCTGAGAGCGGGTGCCACGGTGACCTCCGGTGCGTCACCCAGCAGGCCCACCACCGGGGCGGTGCTCACCGAGCCCACCTCGAGGCCCAGGAGCAGCGCCCGGACCGTCAGGACCAGCTCCTCGCCGACGTCCGCGGAGGTGACGACGTGGTCGAGCGAGGTGGCGCCGGGGATCGGGACGCCGCCGCGGGTCCACTGGAGGACCGTGTCGTCCAGCAGGCCGTCCCACACCGGGTCGAGGACGCTGAGGGTCTCGCCGACCTTGCCGGTGCCCGTCACGAGCGGGACGGGGGCGGTGATGGCCTGGGGCACCGGCGCCCCGGGGACGACCGCGAGGGCGGGGCCGGGACGCTCCGAGCCGTCGAGCAGGTCGGACGCGGTGGCGGGGGCGACGCCCAGCCCGAGCGCGAGCACGAGGCCGGCGAGGGGGAGGGTGCGCAGGAGAGGACGGCTGGGCCGCATGGGGGGACCTCCGAGGGACGGTGCGCGTGCACGATGACGCGCCGGTGCCGTCGACGGTAGGAAGCCGCGGGCGCCCCGGAGGACTTGTTGCGCCGCCTCGTCCGGGCAGGCTGGATGGGCCCGTTCCCTCAGGTCGGGCGGGGTGCTGCCGAGCGGTGGGCCGGCCTCAGCTGGAGGCGAGCGCGGCGTCGGCGGAGTCGTGGATGACGAACACCTTGGCGAGGCCGGTGATGCGGAAGATCTTGAGCAGGCGGTCCTGCGTGCAGACGAGCTGGAGGGAGCCGTCGTGGGCGCGGACCTTCTTCAGGCCGCCCACGAGGACGCCGAGGCCGGTGGAGTCGAGGAACTCGACGGCCTCCATGTCGATCACGAGGTGGTAGACGCCGGCGGCGACGAGCTCGGTGATCTTGTCCCGCAGCTTCGGCGCGGTGTAGACGTCGATCTCACCGCCGACCGCCACGATGGTCGTGCCATCGACGTCGCGGGTGGTGAGGGTGAGGTCCACGGTGGGGTCTCCGTTCGTGCTGCGTGCCTTGGGGGAGGCCGACCGGGCGCGCGGGGGCCGACCGAGGACATGAAACCACGACAGCCCTCACCCCTGCACGAGTACGGGCACACGTGACGGACCCCGGGCGGCCCTCCGAGAGGCTGCCGACCGGCCTGGCGTGCGCGATCGGGACTGTCGGTGTCCTCTGCCACCATCGACCTCGATGACCCGTACAGACCACCCCACCCCACCGCCCGCGTCACCGGCTCCGGCGGCTGTCGGCGTGCCGGGGCAGTGGGACGCCGGTGCACCGCGCGGACCGGTGGGGGGTCTGGTCCGCGGCCTGGCCGTGGGCCGGGAGGACCGGCTGACGCACGTCCGGGAGCTGCCGCCGCGTCCGGGCCGCGGCGTCCCGTGGCCGGCGTGGGCCTCGCCCGCGGTGGTCGAGGCCTTCGGCGCGCGCGGGGTCGTCACCCCGTGGACCCACCAGGTCGCCGCGGCCGACGCCGCGCACCGCGGCGAGCACGTCCTGGTCTCCACGGGCACCGCCTCCGGCAAGTCCCTCGCCTTCCAGCTGCCGGCACTCTCGGCCGTGCTCGAGGCGCGCGGACGACGCGGGCAGCGTGGCGCCTCGGTGCTCTACGTCTCCCCCACCAAGGCCCTCGCGCAGGACCAGCTGGCCTCGGTGCGCGGCCTCGGCTTGGACGTCCGGGCCACCACCCACGACGGGGACTCCACCCCCGAGCAGCGGGAGTGGGCGCGCGACCACGGGGAGTACCTGCTCACCAACCCCGACATGCTGCACCGCTCGATGCTGCCCGGCCACGAGCGGTGGTCCGGCTTCTGGCGCTCGCTGCGCTACGTGGTGCTCGACGAGTGCCACCACTACCGCGGCGTGTTCGGCGCGCACGTCGGTCACGTCGTGCGCCGGCTGCGCCGGGTGGCGGCCGCGCACGGCGCCGACCCGGTCTTCGTGCTCGCGTCGGCCACCGTCGCGGAGCCCGCGGCGACCGGGCGGCTGCTCACCGGCCTCGAGGTGCGGCCGGTCACCGACGACGGCTCGCCCCGCGGCAGCGTCAGCGTCGGTCTGTGGGAGCCGCCGCTGACCAGCGCGACCGGGGAGAACGGGGCCCCGGTGCGCCGCTCGGCGAGCACCGAGACCGCCGGGCTGCTCGCCGACCTGGTGGCCGGCGGCACCCGCACCCTGGCCTTCGTCCGCAGTCGCCGGGGCGTCGAGCAGGTCGCGCTCACCGCGGCGGACGCGGTCGCCGAGGTGGACCCGGCCCTGGTCGGCCGCGTCGCCGCCTACCGCGGCGGCTACCTGCCCGAGGAGCGGCGCGACCTGGAGTCGGCGCTGCGCACCGGCCGCCTGCTCGGTCTCGCGGCCACCAACGCCCTCGAGCTGGGCATCGACGTCGCCGGCCTCGACGCCGTGCTCCTGGCCGGGTTCCCCGGCACCCGCGCGGCCTTCTGGCAGCAGGTCGGCCGTGCCGGCCGCTCCGGGCAGGACGCCGGCGCCGTGCTCGTGGCCCGGGACGACCCTCTCGACACCTACCTCGTGCACCACCCGGACGCGTTGTTCGACCGGCCCGTCGAGGCGACGGTGTTCGACCCCGACAACCCGTACGTGCTGGCGCCGCACCTGTGCGCGGCCGCGCAGGAGCAGCCCCTGACCGAGGACGACCTGGCCGTGTTCGGCGAGGCCTCCCGCCCGGTGCTCGACCAGCTGGTGGCGGGCGGCCTGCTGCGCCGCCGTCCCCGCGGCTGGTTCTGGACCGACCAGCGGCGCGCCGCCGACCTCACCGACCTGCGCTCCGGAGGGGCCCGGCACGTGAACCTCGTCGAGACCGGCACCGGCCGCGTCGTCGGCACCGTGGACGGCGCCTCCGCGCACGCCCAGGCCCACCCCGGCGCGGTCTACGTCCACCGGGGCGAGACCTACCTCGTGGCCGACCTCGACCTGGAGGAGCACGTCGCCGTCGTCGAGCGCGCCGACCCCGACTACTCGACCTTCGCCCGCGAGAGCGTCGGCATCCGGGTCGTCGAGGAGGTCGAGGGCCAGGACTGGGGCCGCTGCCGGCTGGCCCGCGGCAGCGTGGAGGTCTCGAGCAGGGTCGTCTCCTTCCTCAAGCGGCGCGTGCCGTCGGGCGAGGTGCTGGCGGAGGAGCCGCTGGACCTGCCCGAGCGCACCCTGCGCACCTCGGCGGTGTGGTGGACGGTGCCCGACGAGGTCCTGCTCGCCGCGGGGCTGGTCGCCGCGGGGCTGGTCGACGGGGGGCTGGTCGACGGGGGGCTGGTCGACGACGGCGGCGAGGCCGGGGCCGGCGTGGACCTGGGCGGTGCCGCCCATGCCGCCGAGCACTGCTCGATCGGGCTGCTGCCGCTCTTCGCGACCTGCGACCGGTGGGACATCGGCGGCGTGTCCACCGTCATCCACCCCGACACCGGGCGGCTGACCGTCTTCGTGCACGACGGCCATCCCGGTGGGGCGGGGTTCGCCGATCGCGGCTACCGCGCCGCGCCCGCGTGGCTGCGCGCCACCCGGGAGGCGATCGCCGCCTGCGAGTGCGCCGAGGGCTGCCCCTCGTGCGTGCAGTCGCCCAAGTGCGGCAACCAGAACAACCCGCTGGACAAGGCCGGGGCGGTGCGACTGCTCGACGCGCTGCTGGCCGGAGCACCGGACTGAGGGTCCCGCCCCGAGGGCCCGGGCCCTGAGGGTCAGTCAGCCTCCGGGGCCGGCCCGAGCCTGGGCGTGCACCTCGACCAGTCCGCCGAGCAGGTCACCGACGGAGCCGCTGACCTCCAGCAGCAGGTCGGGGCCGAGCAGGGAGCAGGTCTCCACCGTGGAGCCGTTGGCCGCGACCACCCCGGCGGCGGCCGCGCAGCCGTCGCCGCCGTCCGCGTGGGCGCGGGCGCCGGCCAGCGCTCCGAGGTCCGCGGCGGTCTGGGCGCGGCGCTGCGCCACGGCGGCGGCCGCACCGGCCCCGAGCACCGCCCCCACGAGCGCGAGGACCGCGACCGCCGTGGTCGCCAGGACGGCCGCCGCACCTCGCTCGCCCCGGTGCCGGGCCTCGGGCCGGGTCATGGCGCAGGCACCGGCACGGGCCCCGAGGCGCCGCCGGCGTCCTCGAGAGCGGCCGTGGCCTCGGCGTGCACGTCGGCGCCGGGGAGGTGGGCCAGCAGCCCGCCGGGTCCACGGACCGTGGCCGTCACCGTGACGACGACCGTGCCCCCGCCCGCGCTGGTGCGCAGCACCGCGCCCTCGGGGCCGACGTCGGAGACCAGGCCCTCGGCGACGGCCGGCGACTCGCCACGGGCCAGCACGCGCGCGGCCTCGCGGGCCGCGTCCGTGGCCCGCAGCTGCGCGAGGCCGACCACGAGCAGCCAGGTCATGGCGGCGGTGACCGCCAGGAGGAGCGGGAGCACCATGGCGGCCTCGGCCGTCACGGCACCCCGCTCCCCCCGACGTGCCGGGTGGGGCCGTGCCCTCACCCGATGCCCAGCAGGCCGAGGACGTGCTCGAACAGGGTGTTGAGCAGGCTCTCGCCGAGGCCGCCGGTGAGCAGCGTGAACAGCAGACCGGCCAGGCCGGCGCCGGCGGCGGTGCCGACCGCGTACTCGGCGGTGGTGATGCCGCGCTCGTCGCGCTGCGGGCCGGGGCCGGCGACGGGGCCGGTGATGGAGCCGGTGATGGAGCCGGTGATGGAGCGGGTGGGTCGGGTGGTCATGCGGGTCTCCCCTCGTGGGTGGCCGCCGTGTGCGGCCGTGCCCCTCCACCCTCGGTCGCCGCGGGCCTGCGTGGCGGGGATGCGCCGACGGCTGTGGACGCGGGTGCCACGCGGACCGCCTGTGGACGCTCCGCGGCCGTACCCTGACGAGGCCGCGGCGCTCCGCGGCCACAGCGATCCCCCCGGAGGAACCCCGTGCCCCGCTTCCCCACCCTGCCGCCGCTGCCCGACGTCGTGGTGCCCGCGTTCGTGCACGCCACGCGGGCCCAGCGCGTCTTCGCCACCGAGCAGGCGGCTCACGAGCACGTGGAGTCGCGTGCCCTGCGCCCGGCTCCGTTCGGGCCGCCGCCGCTGCTGCGCCGCGACGTGACCGTCACCGCCGAGCGGGTCGACGGGTGGCCGGTCTACACGGTCCGCCCGCGCTCGGGGTCGACCCGAGGCGCGGTCGTGTACTCCCACGGCGGCGGCTGGGTCAACGAGATCTCCGCGTTCCACTGGTACCTCGTGGCCCAGGTCGCGGTGGAGGCGGCCACCACGGTGGTCGTCCCCATCTACCCGCTCGTCCCCTTCGGCACGGCCGCCGAGGTCGCCGAGGGCGTGGCCGCGCTGGTCCGCCGCACCGAGGCCGAGCACGGACCGACCAGCGTCGCGGGCGACTCCGCCGGCGGACAGATCTCCCTCTCGGTGGCCCAGGTGCTGCGGGACGCCGGCCACGTGCTGCCCGCGACGGTGCTCATCTCACCGGCGCTGGACCTGTCGCTCTCCAACCCGGCGATCCCGCCGATGGAGCACACCGACCCGTGGCTGGCGCGCGAGGGCGGCCTGTACCTGGCCAAGCGCTGGGCCGGCGACCTGCCGCTGGACGACCCGCGGGTCAGCCCCCTCTTCGGGGACCTGACCGGGCTGGGGCCGCTCACCCAGTTCACCGGCACCCGGGACATCCTCAACCCGGACGCGCGGCTGCTGGCCGAGAAGGCCGCCGCGGCGGGCGTCGCCTGCGAGCAGCACGAGGTGGAGGGCCAGCTGCACGTGTACCCGCTGACCCCGACGAAGCCGGGGTCCCAGGCGCGGGCGCGGATCGTGGAGGTCCTGCGCGCGGCTCCCCGCGGCTGAGCACCGGCCCGGAGACTGCGAGGTCAGCCCAGGACGCCGGCCAGCATCCCGGCTGCGACCGGCACGATCCCGAGCAGCACGAACGAGGGCAGCAGCAGGAGGCCCAGCGGCACGGCCGCCTTCACGCCCACGGCACGGGCGGCGTCCTCCGCCGAGGCACGCGCGTCGGCGGCGAGCTGGTCGGCCAGCCGGTCGACCGCGTCCGAGACCGACGCCCCGGCGTCGTGGGCCCGACGGAACGCCTGGCCGAGCGGGCCGAGCGCGGGGTCCCGCGCGAGCTGGGCCCACACGAGGCCGGGCTCGGCCCCGAGGTCGAGCCGACGCGTGGCCGCGCGCAGCCGTTCCGCGCCCGGGCCCGGGAGCGCGTCCACGGCCAGGCCGAGCGCGCGCCCGGGGTCGGCGCCACCGGCCAGCGACGTGGCGACCAGGCCCACCAATGCGGGCAGGTCGGCCGTCGACCTCCGCTCGGCCTCGCGCGCGTGGGCTGCCGCCCTTCCCCGCACACGCCGCAGCAGCAGCCCGGCCACCACCAGGCCCGCCGGGACCCCCAGCAGCGGGCCGAGCAGCACCGGCCCCGCGACCAGCGCCGTCAGCGGCACGAGCAGCAGCAGCCGGGAGTGCTCGGGCGGGACCGTCACGGCAGGCGACCCCGCAGGCGACCCCGCAGGCGACGGGAGCGCCGGGGCGAGCGCCCCGGGCCGGACGGGGAGGAGCAGCGCCAGGGCGGCGCCGGCGCACAGGGCCGCCGCGGGCAGCAGCAGGGCGCTCATGCCCGCCTCCGGGCGTCCGCGGCCAGGCGCTCGATCCAGGTGAGGCCGGCCGCCCCGAGGAGCAGCCCGAGCCCGAGGCACACGAGCCCGACGGGCGAGCCCAGCAGGAACTGCCAGGGGGCGGCACCAGTGGAGGCGCCCAGCAGCAGCGCGGGCACGGGCAGCAGCGCCACCAGGCGCGCGGTGGCCCGCGCCGAGGCCAGCTCGGAACGAACGACCCGGCGCGTGGCGCGGGCACGGGTCTGGTCCTCGACGCAGCGCTGGAGCGCCTCGGCGAGCCCGTGGCCGGTGCGGTGGGCGACCTCCCAGACGGCCGCGACGAGCCGCAGGTCCGCGGCACCCGGCGCGGCCGACAGCGCCCGCCAGGCGGCGGGGACGTCGGCCCCGACCCGGTGCGCCCGGGCCACGGCGTCGGCCGGGGGCCACGTGCGGGCCGCGTCCGCGAGGGCGGGGCCGGGCGGGCGTCCGGCGCGCAGGTCCCCGGCCAGGTGCTCGCACAGCAGCGCCACCTGCTCGCCGGTGGCCACGGCGCGTCGCTCCGCCCGGGTGGCGCGCACCAGTCGCACCGCGACCGCCACGGCGGGCGAGACCGCGACCAGCACCGCCAGCGCGGAGCCGGCTCCGCCGAGGAGCAGCGCCAGGCCGAGCACGAGGACGGCGGCCGCGCCCGCGGGCCACCAGCGCGCGGCGGAGCGGGTGGCGGCCGTCCCCGGCCCGCGGGCAGGAGCCGGCAGCAGCGCCGCGGCCCCGGCTGCCGCCAGCCCGGCGCTGACGGCGAGGAGGGCAGCCGCGCCCGTCATCCGAGGGGCTCCGTCGCGTCGTCCGGGCCGGCGACCAGCGCCGCCAGCACGTCGACAGCCGGACCCTCCACGAGCCGGCCGTCGACCACGCGGACGGCCTCCTCGACCCGCACCCGACCGGTGTGCGGCTCGGGCACGACGACCCCGACCTCAGCGAGGCCTCGGCGTCCCTCCCGGCCGCGGGCGACGTGCAGCACGACGTGCAGGCCCGCCCCCAGCTGGCTGTGGACGGCCTCGCGGTCGAGCCCGGCGGCAAGGGCGAGGGCCTCCACGCGGGCCGGCACGTCGGCCGGGGAGTTGGCGTGCAGGGTGCCGCAGCCGCCCTCGTGGCCCGTGTTGAGCGCGGCCAGGAGGTCCACGACCTCCGCGCCGCGCACCTCGCCGACGACCAGCCGGTCCGGGCGCATGCGCAGCGCCTGCCGCACGAGGGTGGCCAGGGTGATCTCACCGGCGCCCTCGACGTTGGGCGGGCGGGCCTCGAGCCCCACGACGTGCGGGTGCTCGGGCCGCAGCTCCCCGGCGTCCTCGACGAGCACGAGCCGCTCGCCGGGCGGCACCTCGGAGAGCAGGCCCGCCAGCATGGTCGTCTTGCCCGCGCCCGTGCCGCCGGTGACCAGGAAGGCCAGCCGTGCGTGGACCACCGCGCGGAGCAGGCGGGCCGCCGCCAGCGGCAGCGCCCCGCGGGCCACCAGCTCGTCGAGGGCGAGCACCTGCGACGGCGGCACGCGCAGCGAGATGGTGGTGCCCGGTCGCGCCAGCGGCGCGAGGACGGCGTGGAACCGGGTGCCGTCGGGCAGCCGGAGGTCGCAGTGCGGCACGGCGTCGTCCAGCCGACGGCCGGCGCCGGCGGCGAGCCGCTGGGCCAGGCGGCGCACGGCGCCGTCGTCGGCGAAGCGCACGTCGGCCGGCTCCAGACCGCGGCCGCGGTCCACGAAGACCGCCTCGGGTCCGTTGACCAGGACGTCGGTGACGCCCGGCAGCCGCAGCAGCGGCTCGAGCGGCCCCGCGCCGACGACGTCGCGGGTGAGCGCCTCGTGCACGGCCAGCACCGTCGCGTCGCCCACCGGTCGGCCGCCCTCGCGCAGCGCCGCCGCCACCCGCTGGGGCGTCAGCGCCCCGGGGCTGGCCACCAGGCGGTCGCGGACGCGCTCCACCAGGGCCGTCACGTCCGGGGCCAGGGCCGGGGAGGCGGGGAACGACGGGCTCACGCGGCCCGCCCACCGGCGTCGCCGCGTCGCTGGGGCACGCCGCCGAGCGCGAGCCGGTCGAGCACCTCGCGGCAGGCGCGGCCCAGGGTGCCGCGTCGGTTGCGAACCGGGCCCAGCCCGAGGTCGACGGACTCGGCCACCCCGCGCTGCTCGCCGGTGCGGGCCAGCACGGGCACGCCGACCGCGGCGACCAGGGCGGCCTCGTCGTCGGCGCGGCCACGCAGCAGCCCGGCGGTGGGGGCCACCGCACGGCAGGTGGCGGCGACCCGGGCCGCCGCCGCGGCCCCGAGCAGGTCGGGGCGGAGCACGACCACCACCAGGTCGCAGCGCCCCACCAGGTCGGGGTCGAGACCGTGCCGGGGGAGGTCGACGACCACCAGGTCGTGGCCACGCCGCGCGGCGTCCACGACCTCGCGCAGCAGCGCCGGGCGCGGGGCGTCCGGGCCCTGCCGGCGGGAGGCACCGCGTCGGCCGGCCAGCGAGCCGGCGAAGGACAGCGTGCCGAGGGTGCCGCGGTGGGGCACGGCCTCGCGCAGCGACCGGGCGCCGAGGCGGCCGTCGGTGCCGGCCAGGTCCTCCCAGCGCACCCCGTCGGCGTGCTCCAGGCCGAGCACCCGGTCGGTCCCCGGGCCGACCGGGTCGGCGTCGACGACGAGCGCGGCGCCGGCGTCCGCACCGACCTGGGCCAGGCCGCAGGCGAGGGTCGTCGCGCCCGCACCACCGCTGCCGGCGACCACGCCGACCACCCGACCCGGGCTCGACTGCTCGCCCACGTCGGCCAGCAGCCGGGCCAGGGCCGCGTCCTGGTCGGGCACGGGCACCGCCGAGGTGGCCCCCAGGTCCAGCGCCCAGCGGTAGCAGCCCTCGAGCAGGTCGACGCGGGCGAGCACGTGCAGGCCGGGCCGCCGGCGGGGGCGGAGCACGGTGAGCTCCTCGAGCAGGTCCGCGCCCAGGAGCACGAGCGGGCAGTCCTCCCACGCGCGCAGTGCCGCGCCGGCGTCCTCGACCAGGTGGACGGCCACCCCCGCCGCGGCCGCCAGCCGCCCGACCTCCGCGACGAGCGCGGGGTCGCGCGAGGCGAGCAGCACCGGGGAGGCGGCGGAGACGTCGGGCGGCAGCGCGTCGGCGGACAGGGACTCGGAGGACAGGGAGTCGGCGGGCGTGAGGTCCATGCACCCCACGGTGCGGTTCCGCGCACGCCCCCGGGAGTGCTCGCGCGGCGCCTGGGGACGAGGGTGCTGCGGCGGGTGGCTGTGGACACCAGGTGGCCCGACGCGGGGCGGTCGTCGGGGAGGGCTACCCTCGGCGCATGCCCGCCGCCGCGGCCTTCTTCGACCTCGACAAGACGATCATCGCCAAGTCGAGCACCTTCGCGTTCAGCCGACCCTTCCAGGCCGGCGGGCTGATCTCGCGCTCGGCCGTGCTGCGCTCGGCCTACACGCAGTTCGTCTACCTCGTCGGCGGCGCGGACCACGACCAGATGGAGAAGATGCGGCAGTTCATGTCGCAGCTGGTGGAGGGCTGGGACGTCGCGACCGTCCGCGAGATCGTCGCCGACACCCTGCACGAGATCGTCGACCCCATCGTCTACTCCGAGGCCGTGGAGCTCATCGCCCTGCACCACGCGGCCGGCCGCGAGGTCGTGATCGTCTCCGCCTCCGGCGCGGACGTCGTCGCCCCGATCGGGGAGCTGCTGGGCGCCGACCACGTCGTCGCCACCCGCCTGGAGGTCGGCGAGGACGGCCGCTACACCGGCGACATCGCCTACTACGCCTACGCGGAGGAGAAGGCGGCCGCGGTGCGCGAGCTGGCCGAGGAGCGCGGGTACGACCTGTCGGCCTGCTACGCCTACAGCGACTCCATCACCGACCTCCCGATGCTGGAGGAGGTCGGGCACCCCTCCGCGGTGAACCCCGACCGCGAGCTGCGCAAGGCCGCGAAGGAGCGCGAGTGGCCGGTGCTCCGCTTCGACGTGCCCGTGGCGCTGAAGCCGCAGGTCAAGGGGCCGGCGATCACGGCCGCGGCGCTGCTGTCCGCGGGCGGCGCGGCCGCCGTGGGCGTGTGGTGGACGCTGCGCCGCGGGCGCCACGAGGGCTGAGCGCGACGACCTCCCCCGAGGGTGCGCGGGCCGTGGTGGGAAGGTCTCTCCCGCGGCGTCCAGTGCCCCGGGTCCCGCAAGGTACCGACGAGTAGCCCTTGTGGCTCACGTCACACGCAGGTATCAATGGGGTTACGGACAACACCACAAGCAGCACCTGACCGGCGGTACCCACGCGGCGACCCACCCTTCTCACCAGGGCGCTGAACCAGCCGGGCCAGTCAGCCCCGGCGGCAGCAATGAGAGTGCACGCCTGGTAGCCGTACGGTCAGGTGCCGGCGGTGGCCCTCGGAAGCCCACGCGCTCCCGGGGGCCACCAGCGTTTTTCCCCTGTTCGCCGACGCCGGGCCGACGCCGGGCCGACGCCGGGCCGGCCCCGGCTGCGTCGGCTCAGTCGGCCGCGCGACGCAGCGGCGAGGCCTCGGCGGCGGCCGCGTAGGCGCGCGCGCAGTGCAGGAGCCACGCGTGGACGCCGGCCTGCCCACCGTCCCGGTAGCCCAGCAGCGCCTGCTGGTACTCGGCACGCATCGCCAGGTGCCCGGCTTCCGGCACCACCAGCGACTTCTCGTCCACCCCGCGGGCCACGAGGACGAGGCGCTCCGCCGCGCGCGCGACGATGCCGTCGTGGGAGCCGAACGGGCCCAGCGTCGCCAGCTCCGCGTGCACGACCGCGGCCACCACGAGCGCCGGGGCCCGCGTGGTGGCGGTGAGCAGCTGGGCGAGCCCGCGCAGCCGCGTGGCCGCCTCCTCGTCCCGCGGGCGGCCGAGCCGCTCCTCGGGCACCTCCCCCGCCCCGGCCAGGGCGTGGATGCGCGCCAGCGCCTGCAGCGGCGTGCTCCGCAGGAGCGGGGCCAGGGAGAGCAGCGCCGTGCTGACCCGGAGGGCGGCCAGGACGTGCCGGTCCTCGACCTCGCCGCTGCGCACCTGCGCGAGCGTCGCCTCGGAGCCGGCCAGCACCGCGGAGGCGTGCGCGCCACGCAGCAGCGACTCCGAGGTGGTCTCGGGGCTGGTGCGCCGCAGACCGCGGTCGCGCAGCACCACGTCCACGGCGTCGCGGGCCGCGACGTACGCGCTCGGGACGCCCTCCAGGGACAGCAGCGGGGCCAGCGGGTCGGCACTCACCCCGGCAGGCTACCCACGACCCGCCGCCGGGCGTCACACGGAGCAGGCCCCCGCCGACGCCGAGCGCCACGCCGCACGCCACGCCGCGCGGCAGCACCCGGCCGGGCCGCACGGGGGCTACGCTCCGCAGGGATGAGCGAGCACCAGCCCCACGGACGGTCCTTCGGGTCCGTCGCCGCGGCCTACGACCGCGGCCGCCCGGGCTACCCGCCCGAGTCGGCGGCGTGGCTGACGGGTGAGCGCCCCTGTCGCGTCCTCGAGCTCGGTGCCGGCACCGGCAAGCTCACGGCCGCCCTGCTGGACCTGGGCCACCAGGTCACGGCCACCGACCCGGACCCGGCGATGCTGGAGATCCTGTCCCAGCGACTGCCCGACGTGCCCGTCGAGGTCGCCTCGGCCGAGTCCCTGCCGTTCGCGGCCGGCTCGTTCGACGTGGTGGTCGCCGCGCAGGCCTTCCACTGGTTCGACGCCGCCACGGCGCTGCCGGAGATCGTGCGCGTGCTCGCCCCGGCCGGCCGACTGGCCGTCGTGTGGAACTCCTTCGACGCCCGCGTCCCCTGGGTGCGGCGCCTCAGCCGGATGATCGGCGAGCAGGACCAGCGCGCCGACCTCGCCGACGAGATCCTGGGCAGCCCCCTGCTGGAGCAGCACGAGGACGCCGAGCACCGGCACTGGCACGTCGTGGACTCCCACTCGATCGCCGACATGACGGCCTCCCGGTCGAACGTCGCCGCGATGCCGGAGGAGCAGCGCGAGCAGGTGCTCGCCGACGTCGCGGAGCTCTACGACGGCTACGGCCGCGGCATGGACGGGATGCAGCTGCCGCTGGTGGCCCGCTGCTGGGCTGCCCAGGCGGCGCCCCGGCCCGAGCCGAGCCCCGAGGAGGTCGAGCGCGAGGCCCGCCTCGAGGCCGAGCGGGCGGCTCAGCTGCGGGCCGAGCAGGGCTGGTCGGGCCACGAGTGGGACGACGAGCAGCCGTTCGACGATCCCTCCGCGCGCACGGGCGAGCAGGCGGTCGTGGACGAGGACGACGACCGCATGGTCATCACCACCGGCAGCCTCCCCCGCATCCAGGTCTCCCTCGGCGAGGCCCCGCTCGCCGTCTTCGAGGACGAGGGCCTGCTCCTCATCGACCTGCACTGACGGGTCCGGGCGAGGGCCACGACAGGAGGTGCCGCCGATGAACGAGCCCCGCGCCCGCCGCGGCTGGCGCCGCCGGCACCTGGGCACCGACGCCGAGCTGGCGACGTTCCGCACGCTGCACACCGCCTCGCTCGCGGCCCCCGCGCTGCGCGCCGGGCTGAGCCAGGACAGCGCCGCGGCCGCCGTCCCGCACCTGCGAGCGCTCCTGGACGCACCCGCGATCGCGCTCACCGACACCGCCGACGTCCTCGCCTGGGACGGGGAGGCCTACCACCACGCCGAGCACGTGCCGGCGATCGTGGCCGCGACCCTCGAGCGGCAGGGCCCGCGGGCCTTCGACCGCCGCGACCTGCGCTGCACGGTGCGCGAGTGCGAGATCCGCTCCGCCGTCTCCTCGCCGCTGGTCGTGGAGGACCGGGTCGTGGGCACTCTGGTCGCCTTCGACACCTTCCCCGGCGCCGGCCTGGCCCGCACGGCCGAGGAGGTCGCGCGGTGGGTCTCGGGCCAGCTCGAGCTGGCCGAGCTGGACTCCTCGCGCACGCGGCTGATGGAGGCCGAGGTCCGCGCGCTGCGGGCGCAGATCAGCCCGCACTTCATCTTCAACTCCCTCGGCGCGATCGCCAGCTTCGTGCGCACCGACCCCGAGCGGGCCCGTGAGCTGCTGCTGGAGTTCGCGGACTTCACCCGCTACTCCTTCCGCAAGCACGGCGAGTTCACGACGCTCTCGGAGGAGCTGCGCTCGATCGAGCAGTACCTGCTGCTGGAGCAGGCCCGCTTCGGCGACCGGCTGGCCGTCACCCTCGTCGTGGCCCCCGAGGTGCTGCCGGTGGTCATCCCGTTCCTGTGCGTGCAGCCGCTGGTGGAGAACGCCGTGCGGCACGGCCTGGAGGGGCAGCCCGAGGGCGGGCGCATCCGCATCTCGGCGCGGGACGCCGGCCTCGACTGCGTGATCGAGGTGGACGACGACGGCGCCGGCGAGGACCCCGAGCGGATCGCCCGGGTCCTGGCCGGGGACCACGAGAACGACTCGGTCGGCCTGGGCAACGTCGACGCGCGCCTGCGCGCCACGTACGGGGAGGAGTACGGCCTGGTCGTGGAGACCGCCCGTGGCGCGGGCACCCGGGTGATCGTCCGGGTGCCGAAGTTCGCCCCGGGCGTGCTGGCCTGAGCCCGCGAGGCACGGCTGCCCGCACCTCCTGGCGTCCGGGCCGTCGGTACGGCAGGGTGAGCCAGCACACGGGGCGCCGAGGGCGGCGCTGCCGAGAGGGGGACGAGGCGGCGTGACTGGTCTGAGGGTGCTGGTCGTCGACGACGAGCGGCCTGCGCTGGACGAGCTGACGTTCCTGCTCGGCCGCGACGAGCGGGTCGGCACCGTGCTGGCCGCGGCCTCGGCCACCGAGGCGCTGCGGCTGCTGCGCGAGACCGGCGTGGACGCGGTCTTCCTCGACGTCCAGATGCCCGGCCTCTCCGGCCTGGAGCTGGGCGAGCTGCTCGGCAACTTCCGCACCCCGCCGCGGATCGTCTTCGTCACCGCCCACGAGGAGCACGCCCTGCAGGCCTTCGACCTCCAGGCCGTCGACTACGTGCTCAAGCCGGTGCGCGCGGACCGGCTGGCCGAGGCGGTCCGTCGCCTGGGCGGCCCCGCGGAGGCGCCGAGCGCGCCCGCCGACGTCCAGATCCCCGTCGAGCTGGGCGGCGTCACGCGGTTCGTGCAGCGCAGCGCGATCACCCACGTGGAGGCGCAGGGCGACTACGCGCGGCTGCACACCGGGGAGGGCTCGCACCTGGTCCGGACCCCGCTCACCGCCCTCGAGGACGAGTGGGGCACGGCCGGCTTCGTCCGCATCCACCGCTCGCTGCTGGTCTCGATGCAGCACGTCACCGAGGTCCGGATGGAGGCCGGCCGCTGCTCGGTGGTGGTCTCCGGCGGCGCCGAGCTGGGCGTCAGCCGGCGCCACACCCGCCAGCTGCGCGAGCGGCTGGCCCGGCGCAACCAGGCGTGAGCCGGGCATGAGCAGGGCGTGAGCAGGGCGTGAGCCGGCGCGGGCCGGGGGGCAGGCCATGAGCAGCGAGCGGCCGCAGCGGGTCCGGGTGACCGGGCCCGCCCGCCGCCGTCCGCCCCGGGCCCGGGTGCACGAGGTGGACGCCGAGTCCCGCCTCGGCTCCCTGTACCTGCGCGCGCTCGTGCGCGAGCAGTGGTGGCTGGGGCTGCGCACGCTGGCGCTGCTGATGCTCGGGCTCGGCACCCTGCCGGTGCTGTTCTTCGCGCTGCCCGACCTGGCGTCCGTGCACGTGCTCGGCGTCGGGCTCGCCTGGTGGCTGCTCGGCGTGGCGCCCTACCCGCTGCTGGTGGCGCTGGCCTGGCGGCACGTGCGGCGCGCGGAGCGCAACGAGGACACCTTCACCGCGCTCCTGGAGGAGCTGGACGGCCCCCGCTCCGGTGGCCCGGACGACGGCGGGCGAGCGTGACCGGCGCACCGGTGTGGCCGGGCGCGGTGGCGGTGGCGCTGGTGGTGGTCGCGACGCTGGCCATCGGCAGCCTGGGGCTGCGGCTCTCGCGCACGACCAGCGACTTCATGGTCGCCTCGCGCACGGTGCCGGCGTTCACCAACGCCTCGGCGATCAGCGGGGAGTACCTCTCGGCGGCCTCGTTCCTGGGCGTCGCCGGCCTGCTGCTGACCTTCGGTGCCGACATGCTCTGGTACCCCGTCGGCTGGACGGCCGGCTACCTCGTCATGCTCGCCCTCGTCTCCGCGCCGCTGCGTCGCTCGGGCGCCTACACGTTGCCCGACTTCGCCGAGGCCCGGCTGGGCTCGCGGCGGGTGCGGACCATCTGCTCGGTGCTGGTGGTGGCCGTCGGCTGGCTCTACCTGCTGCCCCTGTTCCAGGGCGCGGGCGTGATGCTCGGCGCGGCGCTCGGCCTGCCCACCTGGATCGGCCCGGCCGGCGTCGCCTCGGTCGTGCTGGTCAACGTGATCGGCGGCGGGATGCGCTCGATCACCCTGGTGCAGGCGGTGCAGTACTGGTTCAAGCTCACCGCCCTGCTGCTGCCGGCGGCGGTGCTGCTGGCCGTCTGGCTCGGCGACGGCCGCCCCGACACCGAGCGCCTGGGCCGGCCCGACTTCCCCACCGACGTCCTCGCCTGGTCGAACCCGCTCGCCGACGGGGGCGCCCAGGGCCTCTACCTGACCTACGCCCTGATCGCCGCCACGTTCTTCGGCACGATGGGCCTGCCGCACGTGGTGGTGCGCTTCTACACCAACCCCGACGGCCGCTCCGCACGCCGCAGCACGCTGCTGGTGCTGGCGCTGCTGGGGCTGTTCTACCTGGTGCCACCGGTCTACGGAGCGCTCGGCCGGGTCTACGCCCCGGAGCTGGCGGCCTCGGGCGAGTCCGACCTGCTCGTGCTGCTCCTGCCCCGGATCGTGGTGCCCGGCCTCGGCGGCGACCTGCTCACCGGCCTCGTGGTCGCGGGCGCGTTCGCCGCGTTCCTCTCCACCTCCTCCGGCCTCGCCATCGCGGTGGCGGGCGTGCTCGGGCAGGACGTCACCGGCCGCTCGTGGGGCGGACGACGGCTCGGCGGCGTGGCCGCCTTCCGGCTCGGCGCCGTCATCGCCGTCGTGGTGCCGGCCGCCGTCGCGCTGGGCGAGCCGAGCGCCGGGGTGGCCACCACCGTGGGGCTGGCCTTCGCGGTGGCCGCCTCCACCTTCGCCCCGCTGCTGATGCTGGGCATCTGGTGGCGTCGGCTCACGCCCACCGGCGCGGGTGCGGGGCTGGTCGTGGGCGGGCTCGGCTCGGGCGCGGCCGCGCTCACCACCCTCTACCTGGACGGCCCGGCCGGCTGGGTCGGCGTGCTGGCCGCGCGGCCCGCGCTGTGGAGCATCCCGCTCGCCACCGCCGTGATGATGCTGGTCAGCCTGGCCACCCAGCGCACCGTGCCCCCCGGCGTCCGCCGGTTCATGGTGCGTCTGCACACCCCCGAGGCCCTCGACCTCGACCGAGGCTGACCCGCGGCGTCGGAGGGGGACGTCATACGGAGCGGACGCAGTCTCCCTCAGAGGTATGACGTCCCGCTCAGTGCGGCGCGTGGTGCTCGGCGTCCCCGTGCTTCCAGTACCCCTTCACGACGCTGTGGCTGACCCCGAGCGCGGAGAGCCGGGCTCGGGCGGGCGAGACGATCGACTGCTCGGCGGCGACGAAGGCGAGCCCGGCGTCGGGCGCACCGGGCGGCGTCCAGGCCATGACGGCCTCGGCCAGCGGGGCGGTGTCGCCGGTGGCCACGTCGGGTGCGACGAGCACCGAGACGTCGGCCGCCGCGAGCGAGTCGAGGTGCGGCTCGGCGTCCTCGGCGGAGGCGACGAGCAGCAGCACGGTCGCCGGAGCGCCCCCGGCCGTGGCCAGGTGCCGCCGGATCGCGGGGAGCGCGGTGAGGTCGCCGGCGAGCAGCCACCACGCCGGCGTCCCGTCGACCACCAGCGACCCGCGGGGCCCGCCGACGCCGGCCGGGTCACCGGGCCGAGCGCGGGAGACCCAGTCCGAGGCGTGCCCGCCGGGGTGGACGACCAGGTCGAGGGTCAGCCAGGCCTCGGCACCCGTGCCGCCCCACGCCACCGGGGTGTACTCGCGGGAGACGGGCCTCGGGTCCCCCGGACCCGGCGGCACCAGGCCCTCCGGCCCGATCTCCGGCAGCACCAGGGAGCCGTCGGCCCCGGGCACGAACAGCCGCAGGTGGTCGTCGGCGCCGGCGGAGGCGAATCCCTCCAGGTCGGCGCCCGTGAGCACCACCCGGCGGTACCGCGGCCCGAGGTCGGCCACGGAGGCCACGACCGCTCGTCGCAGCACGAGGTCCGCCCGACGACGGACGAGCTCGAACGGGGCGTCTCGGTGGACGGGAGGGTTGCCGACGTCTGTAGTCATGCGCTTAGGCTTACCTTACTGAGGCGACCCTCATCCACCCCGGATCGACGATCGCGTCGATCGCGGAACCCGATGGCCCGCCCAGCACCTTCCCCATCAGCCGACCGGCGCACCGACCGCCCACCCGGGCACCACGCCGGCCGACCCCCGAGAGGAACGACTCCCCGTGAGCCCCCGCAGCACCCCGATCACCCGCCTGGCCGCCGTCGCCGCCGCACTCCCCCTCGTCGCCGTCCTCGCCGCGTGCGGCAGCGACTCCGAGGCCGAGGAGGCCGCGAGCACGGTCACCGTCACCACCGCCCAGGGCGAGGTGGAGGTCCCGGCGCAGCCGCAGACGATCGTCAGCTACGACCTCGGCACCATCGACATCATCGACGCCCTCGGCGGCGACGTGGCGGGCGTGCCCGACGCGACGTTCCCCGACTACCTCACGAGCGTCCAGGACGACGCCGAGGTGGTCGGCAGCTTCTTCGAGCCCGACTTCGAGGCCGTCGCGGAGCTCGACCCCGACCTGATCATCGTCTCGGGCCGCAGCCTGGACTCGATGGACGACCTCGCCGAGATCGCCACCACCATCGACCTCTCCGTCGACGAGACCGACTACTGGGCCAGCGTCCAGTCCAACGTCGAGGCGCTCGGCACCATCCTGGGCGCCGACGACGAGGCCACCGCTGTCGTCGCGGACGTGCAGACCCAGATCGACGAGGCCACCGAGGTCACCGCGGACGCCGGCACCGGCCTGATCGTCCTCACCACCGGCGGCGAGGTCTCCGCGTACGGCGCCGGCTCGCGCTTCGGCATCGTCCACGACCTGCTCGGCGTCGAGCCGGCCGTCGACATCGACGCCGAGACCCACGGCGAGCCGGTGAGCTTCGAGTACGTCGCCGAGGCGAACCCCGACTGGCTGTTCGTCATCGACCGCGACGCCGCGATCGGCGAGACCGGCGGCGAGTCCGCCGAGGCCATCCTCGACAACGCGGTCGTCGACTCCACCACGGCGTGGAGCGAGGGCCAGGTCGTCTACCTCGACGGCGTCGTCTGGTACCTGGCCGGCGGCGGCATCACCGCCATGAGCGAGATGGTCAGCAACGTGACCGAGGGGATCGAGTCCTGACACCCCCGCCCAGCACCGCCACCCCGGTACGGCCCGCCCAGGCCGTGCCGGGGTCCGGTGCGTCCGGAGCCCCTGCCAGGCGCCGCAGCCGCTGGCTCCTCCCCGCCGTCCTGGCGGTCGTGGCTCTCGCCGTGCTCAGCACCTTCGTGGGCGTGGCCAGCGTGACCCCCGCCGCCCTGCTGCGCGGTGACGCGGACGCCTGGCAGCTGCTCGCCGTCTCCCGGCTCCCGCGCACGGCCGCGCTGATCCTGGTGGGCGTCTCGCTCGCGGTCGCCGGCCTCGTCATGCAGCTGCTGGTGCGCAACCGGTTCGTCGACCCCTCCACCTCCGGCGCGGTCGACGCCTCGATGCTCGGCCTGCTCGCGGTGATGATCGTCGCGCCCGGCATGCCCGTCATCGGCAAGATGCTGGTCGCGGCCCTGTTCGCGCTGGCCGGCACCGGCCTGTTCCTGCTGCTGCTCTCCCGGATGCCCCTGCGCTCCCCCATCACCGTGCCTCTCGTCGGCATCACGTTCGGCGGCGTGCTGGGTGCCGCCGGGTCGTTCGTGGCCTACGAGCAGGACCTCATCCAGTCGATGCTCGCCTGGCGCACGGCCGACTTCTCCGGCCTGCTCGCCGGCCGCTACGAGCTGCTCTGGGTCGCCGCCGCCCTGGCCGTCGTCGTGTGGTTCCTGGCCGACCGCCTCACCATCGCCGGCCTCGGGCAGGACGCCGCCACCGGCCTCGGCCTCTCCTACCGGACCGTGATGATCACCGGCATGGTCGTGGTCTCGCTGATCAGCGCCACGGTCACAGCCACCGTGGGCGACGTGCCGTTCCTCGGTCTCATCGTGCCCAACGTCGTCAGCCTCCTGGTCGGCGACCACGCCCGCCGCTCGGTGCCCTGGGTCGCGCTGCTGGGCGCCGGGTTCCTGCTGCTGTGCGACGTCATCGGCCGCCTCGTCCGCTACCCCTACGAGGTGCCGCTCGGCGTCGTCGTGGGCGTGCTCGGCAGCGCCGCGTTCCTCTACCTGCTCGTGAAGGGGTCGCGTCGTGTCGGCTGACCTCTCCGTGCCCACCCGGCGCAGGCGGAACAACAAGCAGGACGCCAGCAGCGCCCGCGCGGCCGCCCGCCGACCGGGCCTGATCACGGGTGTCGCCCTGGCCGTCGCCGTCCTGGCCTGCGCGGGCTTCGTGCTCGTCGACCTGCCCGGAGCCTGGGAGTACGCGCTGCGGCTGCGGCTGCGCACCGTCTCGGCGCTCGTGCTGGTCGCGGTCGCCGTGGCCGTCTCGACCGTGCTGTTCCAGACGGTGACGGCCAACCGCATCCTCACCCCCGGCCTCATGGGGTTCGACGCCCTCTACCTGCTCGTGCAGACGGCGGTCGTGTTCTTCGCCGGCGCCGGGGCGCTCGGCGGGGCTGCCGGCGGCGGCATCGCCGGGTCACTGCTGTGGCTGGTCGAGGTCGGCGTCATGGTCGTGCTCATCACCGCGCTCTCGCGCTGGCTCTTGCTCGGCGCCCGGCGCGACCTGCAGATCGTCGTGCTCGTCGGCGTCGTGGTCGGCACCCTGCTGCGCAGCGTCACCACGATGCTGCAGCGGATGCTCGACCCGGCCTCGTTCGCGGTGCTCCAGGACTCGTTCTTCGCCTCGTTCGGCACCGTCGAGGAGGACCTGCTGACCATCAGCGCCGTCGTCGTCCTCGCCACCCTGGCCGTGCTGTTCGCGTTCCGCCACGTCTTCGACGTGCTGGCCCTGGGCCGCGAGGCCGCCACCAGCCTCGGCGTCGACCACCGCCGCGCGGTGCTGTGGGTGATGGTCGCCGTGGCCGTGCTGGTCTCGGTCTCGACCGCGCTGGTCGGGCCGATCACGTTCTTCGGCCTGCTGGTCGCGAACCTCGCCTACGTGGCGGTCGGTCACGCGCACCGCTGGTCGATCCCCGCCGCGTCCGCCTTCGCGGTCATCACCCTCGTCGTCGGCCAGTGGCTGCTCGACCGGGTCTTCGACTTCGGCACCGGACTGTCCATCATCATCGAGCTCGGCGGCGGCGTGCTGTTCCTCGCGCTGCTCCTCGGAAGGGCCCGCCTGTGATCACCACCGACTCCCTGACCAAGCGCTACGGCGCCAGCACGGTCGTCCACGAGGTCACCCTCGAGCTGGCCCGCCCCGGCGTCACCGCGCTCATCGGCCCCAACGGCGCTGGCAAGTCGACGCTGCTCTCCCTGGTCGGGCGGCTCGCGGACGCCGACGGCGGGGCCGCGCTCGTCGACGGCATGGACGTCGCCACCACCCGCAGCCGCGACCTGGCCAAGCGGCTCGCGATCCTGCGGCAGGAGCACCACCTCGAGGCGCGGCTGTCGGTGCGCGACCTGGTCGGCTTCGGGCGGTTCCCGCACAGCCGCGGGCGACCGGGCCCCGAGGACGAGGCGGTCGTGGCCGACGTCCTGACCCGCCTGAGCCTGGACGACCTCGCCGACCGCTACCTCGACGAGCTCTCCGGCGGGCAGCGCCAGCGGGCGTTCATCGCGATGGCGCTCGCGCAGGACACCGAGTACCTGCTGCTCGACGAGCCCCTCAACAACCTCGACCTCGCGCACGCGGTGGCCATCATGCGGCTGCTGCGCACCGCGGCCGACGAGCTGGGCAAGCGGGTCGTCGTCGTCCTGCACGACATCAACTTCGCCTCGCGCTGGTCGGACGAGATCGTCGCGCTCGCCGACGGCCGGGTCGTCGCCCAGGGCCCGCCCGCCGACGTCATCCGCCCCGAGGTGCTCGAGGACCTCTACGGCGTCCCCGTCTCCGTGCACGAGGTCGACGGGCACCGGGTCGCCGTCTACTACGGCTAGGCATGCCCTGGGCGGGGTACGACCCACCACAGTCGTGGGTTCGGGCGGGCAGAACCCCGCAATGGGGGGGGGGGTCCCCGGGGGGCCCC
>NZ_JAMJPH010000035.1:0-84096 GCF_023554635.1 Nocardioides bruguierae | reverse complement strand
CGGGCTCGCCGGCCCGGGGGGGGGCCCCCCCCCCCCCCGTGGGGGGTTCCGCGCGCCCGAACCCACGAATGTGGTGGGTCGTACCGCGGCGGCCCCGGCTCAGACGTGGGCCGCCAGCTGGGCAGCAGCCCGTTCGACGACCACGTCCACGGCGAGCGGGTGGGTGCCGAGGACGTCGCCGACGGGCCCGGCTCCGGCAGCCGCGGCGGTCTCGGCGACCCGGCGGCTGAACAGGCCGGGGCTGAGCAGGTAGAGGGAGACCGCGTCGCCGGCCTGGACGACCTCCTCGGGTCGCTTGCCGTACCCCGAGATCGTCGCCAGCCGCACGGGGGCGTCCCAGCCCTCCTGCAGGTACCGGGTCGCGGCGCGCAGGTCGCGCCAGCCGAGCGGGTCGGTGGAGCCCGCGGCCACCATCGTCACCGGCTGGCCGGGCCGGGCACCGGCCTCGAGCAGCCGGTCGACCTGGGCCAGCGCGAGCTGCGGGTCGGGGCCGAGCGGACGGCCCAGGGCCACGTCGGCGTCCTCCGGCGCCAGCGCGCACGCCTCCGGCACGTCGTGGCGCACGTGGTAGCCGGTGGAGAGCAGCAGCGGGACGACGGCGACGGGCCCGTGCACCCCGCGCATGACGTCGGCCAGCAGCGGCTCGGAGAGCTCGACGTAGGCCGCGACCGCCTCGACGCCCAGACGCTCGGCCGCCGCGGCGG
Source organism: Nocardioides bruguierae (assembly GCF_023554635.1). NCBI lineage: Bacteria > Bacillati > Actinomycetota > Actinomycetes > Propionibacteriales > Nocardioidaceae > Nocardioides > Nocardioides bruguierae. Next base: position 83,392 of record NZ_JAMJPH010000035.1, on the reverse strand, counting down.
TGAGGCGGCGGGCGTTCTCGTTGCCGCCCGCGCGGCGGGTGCCGTGCGCGACGGTGACGAGTCGGGGCGGACGCGGCGTGGTCACTGCTCCACCGCCAACCGGTACCCACGCTTGACGACGGTCTGCACGGCCCGGGTGCCGAGGGCGGCGCGGAGCCGGGCGACGGCCATCTCGACGGCGTGCTCGGAGCCCGCGGTGCCCGAGGGCAGCTGGGCCAGCAGCGCGCGACGCGGGATGACGTTGCCGGGGTTGGCGACGAGCGCCGCGAGCACCGCCATCGGGGCGGGCGACAGCTTCACCTCGGTGCCGTCCAGCAGCACCGACTCACCGTGCATCAGCAGCTGGTGCCCGCCGACCAGCTCGAGGGTGAGGCCCTCCTTGCGCGAGGGCAGCTCGGCCTCCATCAGCTTCACCATGGCGGCCAGCCGCGAGCGGTCGGGCGGGTAGATGGTGGGCACGCCCCACAGCTCGAACGCGGCCGCGGTCACCGGGCCGACGCAGACGGCCACCACGTCCGCCTGGAACGCGCTGATCACGTCCTCGCGGCGCCCCATCGAGGTGGCGGCGTCCATCAGGGCGGCGACGGCCGGCGCCGAGGTGAAGGTGACCGCGTCGAGCTCGAGGTCGGCCACGAGGTCGACCATGCCCAGCATCGGCGTGGGGTCCTCGGCGGTGACGGTGCGGTAGACCGTGACGACGTCGACGGACGCGCCCTGGCGACGCAGCGCGTGCCCGACCATCGACAGCGACTGACCGTGCTCCTGCACGAGGATGTTGCGGCCGGTGAGGTCGCGTCCGCGCAGGTGGTCGAGCACGTCCTCGAACAGCTCCGACTCCGGCGACCACAGCTCCCGCAGGCCACCGGCGCGCAGGGCGCCGACGCTCTTCGGGCCACGGGCGAGGATCTCGGCCGGCCGGAGCGCCGCGACCAGCTGCTCACGCAGCCCGAGCTCCTCGGCGGTCTCGAACCACTGCCGCATGCCGATGCCGGTGGTGGCCACGAACATGTCGGGCGGGTCGGCGATGACCTTCTCGGTGGCGGCCCGCAGGTCGGCCAGGTCGACCCGGTTGGGGTCGCTGGAGAGCGCCGGGGCGTGCACCACCCGGGCGCCGCGCCGCGTCATCAGCGCGATCTGCTCGTCCGCCTTGCGGGCCGCGGTCACGCCGATGCGGAACCCCGCGAGCGGGCCCGCGACGGCCTGCGTGCTCGGGTCCGCGGTCTCGTCCTCCGTCAGCAGTCCGGTCATCGGCTCCCCCTCCGAGATCGGGCCGGCACCCTCGTTCATGCCGGCGTGCGCTTCGCCCCCACGAGGACCACCCCGCCGTCGACCTTGACGTCCCAGGTGTCCACCCGCACGGCCTCGTCGTCGAGGCACACCCCGTCGACCAGACGGAAGGGCTGCTTCTTCATCGGCGACGCCACGAAGGGCACGCCGCTGCGAGTACCCACGATGCCACGCGAGAGCACGGAGGCACGAGCGAAGGGACACACGTTGGACAGGGCGTAGACCTCGTCGCGGTGGTCACGGAACAGGGCGACGGCCTCCCCGCGGACCAGGGCGGCCACCCCTGCCTCGGCGGGCACCTGCTCGAGCCGGCAGACCGGCTCCCACTCGTCGGTGGTGGTGTGGTCGGGCAGCGTGGCGGTCATCGGGAGGCTCCCACGGGGATCGTCGTGCCGAGCAGGACCGGGGCGTCGTGGTTCTCGGGCCGGATCTGGTCGCGCTCGGTGGTGAAGGTGATGTTGGGGTCGGGCGTGCCGGGGGCGTTGACGAAGGACACGAAGCGCTCCAGCTTGCGGGGGTCCTTCAGCGTCGCCGCCCACTCGTCCTCGTACGTCGCGACGTGGCGCTCCATGGACTCCTCCAGCTCGGAGCCGAGGCCGAGGACGTCGTCCACGACCACGGCCTTGACCCGGTCGAGCCCGCCCTCGAGGGAGTCGATCCAGGGAGCCGTGCGCTGGAGTCGGTCGGCCATCCGGACGTAGTACATGAGGAACCGGTCGAGGTAGCTGATCAGCGTCTCGTCGTCGAGGTCGCCGGCCAGCAGCTGGGCGTGGGCGGGGTTCATGCCGCCGTTGCCGCCGACGTAGAGGTTCCAGCCCTTGTCGGTGGCGATGACGCCGAAGTCCTTGCCCCGGGCCTCGGCGCACTCGCGGGCGCAGCCGGAGACCCCGCCCTTGAGCTTGTGCGGGGAGCGCAGCCCGCGGTAGCGCAGCTCCAGGCGGATGGCCATGGACACCGACTCCTGGACGCCGTAGCGGCACCACTCCGAGCCGACGCAGGACTTCACGGTCCGCAGGGACTTGCCGTAGGCGTGGCCGGACTCGAAGCCGGCGTCCACGAGGCGGCCCCAGATGGCGGGCAGGTCCTCCATGCGGGCACCGAACATGTCGATGCGCTGGCCGCCGGTGATCTTCGTGTAGAGGCCGAAGTCGCGGGCGACCTCGCCGATCACGATGAGGCCCTCGGGCGTCACCTCCCCGCCGGGGATGCGCGGGACGACGGAGTAGGAGCCGTTCTTCTGGATGTTGGCCAGGTAGGCGTCGTTGGTGTCCTGCAGGCCGGCGTTGGTGCCGCCGAGGACGTGCTCGTTGAACTGGCTGGCCAGGACCGAGGCGACGGTGGGCTTGCAGATGTCGCAGCCGCGGCCGGTCCCGTGAGCCTCGAGGACCGCCTCGAAGGTCGTGTAGCCGTGGATCTTCACGACCTCGAAGAGCTCGGCTCGCGAGATCGCGAAGTGCTCGCACAGGGCCTTGGAGACCTCGCGGCCGGTCTTGGCGAAGTGGTCCTCGATGATCGCCTTGACGCTGGTCACGCACGAGCCGCAGGTGGTGCCGGCGTTGGTGCAGCTCTTGACGGAGGCCACGTCCTCGCAGCCGTCCTCGACGGCGTGGACGATGTCGCCCTTGCTGACGTTGTTGCACGAGCAGATCTGCGCCTCGTCCGGCAGGGCTGCCACGCCGCCGCCGGTCGACCCGCCGCGCGAGGCGGGGAGGATGAGCTCCTCGGGGTTCTCCGGCAGCGCAATGCCGCTGGAGACCATCGGACGCAGGATGCCGTAGGCGGCCGCGTCGCCGACCAGGATGCCACCGAGCAGGCGCGTGCCGTCCTCGGTGACGACGAGCTTCTTGTACACGCCGGCGACAGCGTCGGAGTAGACGAGCTCCAGCGAGCCCTCGGTGGCCGCGAAGGCGTCACCGAAGGAGGCCACGTCGACGCCGAGCAGCTTGAGCTTGGTGGACATGTCGGCGCCGGTGAAGCGACCCGGGCCGTCCAGCAGGGCGTCCGCGACGACCTCGGCCATGTCGTAGCCGGGCGCCACGAGGCCGTACATGCGACCGGCGGGGGCGGCGCACTCGCCGATCGCCCAGATGCGCTCGTCGGAGGTGTGGCACTGGTCGTCGACCAGGATGCCGCCGCGCTCGGCGATCTCCAGGCCCGACTCGCGGCCCAGGACGTCGCGGGGCCGGACGCCGGCGGAGAAGACGACGACCTGGGCGTCGATCTTGTAGGAGTCCTTGAGCTGGAGGCCGTCGACGCTGCCGCTCTCGCCGGCGGTGATCTCCTGGGTCATGACGCCCGCGTGGACGTTCACGCCGAGCTTCTCGATGTGGCGCACCAGCGTGGAGCCGCCGGCCTGGTCGAGCTGGACCGGCATGAGGCGCGGCGCCATCTCGACGACGTGGGTCTGCAGGCCCAGCTGCACGAGCGCGTTGGCCGCCTCGAGGCCGAGCAGGCCGCCGCCGATGACGATGCCGGACGTGGCGGTGTGCGAGGCCTCGCGGATCGCGTCGAGGTCCTCGATGGTGCGGTAGACGAACACGCCGTCGTGCTCCCGCCCCGGGACCGGGGGCACGAACGGGGCCGCGCCGGTGGCCAGCACCAGCTGGTCGTAGCCGAGCACCGTCTCGGTGCCGGAGACCTTGTCGCGGGCCGTGACGGTGCGGGCGTCGCGGTCGAGCGAGACGACCTCGGTGCTGATCCGCAGCTCGACCGCGTCGTGGTCGTAGGACCCGCCCGGCAGCAGCGAGAGCTCCTCGGCGCAGGTGGCCGAGAAGTAGGAGGTGAGGGCGACGCGGTCGTAGGCCGCGCGGGGCTCCTCACCGAGGACGACGATGTCGTAGGTCTCGGTGAGGCCCCGCTCGACGGCGGCCTGCACGAACCGGTGGCCGACCATGCCGTGGCCGACGACGACGAGGCGCTGGCGGTTGCTCATGGGGTGTCTCCTGCTGCGGCGGACCGCGGACGAGTGGGGCTGACAGGTACCAGGTTGCGTGGCGGGGGTTGCCCCTCCGTCACGTCGGACGGTGCTTCTCGTGACATCTCGCTCACTGCCTCACGGCCCTCACGACCTCACGTGAGGACGCCGTGAACGTGCAGGTCAGACGCTTGTGAAGGCGGCGTGAGGGCGCGTGCCGCCCGTGCCGCCCACCGGTGCGCCGAGCTTCTCGGCGAGCAGGTCGCGGCAGGCGTTCGCGCAGCCGCCGCAGCCGGTGGTGGCGCGGGTGGACTCCTTGACGTGCTCCAGGGAGGTGCACGCCCGGATCGCTCCGGCGGTCACGCCGGCGCAGGCGCAGACCTCCGCCTCGTCGGGCAGGACGGTCGGGGTCGGCACCACGTCGGGCAGCAGCAGGTCGCCGTGCTCCTTGATGCCGAGCACCGTGCCGTGATCGTAGTGCTGGGTGATGATCCCGACCCGCGAGAGGTCCCCGACCAGCGAGGCCGCGACGATCCGCCCGTCCTGCACGATCAGCCGGCTGTGCTTGCCGGCCAGCGGGTTGGAGACCTCGACGACCTCGCCGTCGGCCCCCACCGGGTCGCCGAGCACGGCGACGTCGAGGTCGGTGGCACGCAGCCGCGCGACGACGCGGGAGCCGGCGTGGGTGACGTCCCCGCCGCAGAGCCGGTCGGCCAGCACGGTCGCCTGCTCCCAGGCCGGGGCGACGAAGCCGTGGACGACGCCGCCGTGCTGGGCGCAGTCGCCGATGGCGCTGATCCGGCCGTCGGTGACGGAGGTGAGGGTGTCGTCCACGACGATCCCGCGGCGCACCTCGAGGCCCGCGCCCCGCGCCAGGGCGGTGGACGGGCGGCCGCCGGCGGTGAGCACCACCAGGTCGGTCTCGAGCACGAAGCCGTTGTCGAGCTGCAGGCCGACCGGGCCGTCGTCGGTGACCGAGCCGCCGCCGGGCGGGTCGACGAGGCGGGTCACGCGGGCCCCGGTGTAGACGGTGGTGCCGAGCTTGGTGAGGCTGCGGCGCAGCACCTTCGCGCCGGCCTCGTCCACCTGCCGCGAGAGCAGGTGCTCGGTGGCCTCGACGACCTCGACCTGCAGACCGCGCAGCGACAGGGCCCGCGCGACCTGGAGGCCGAGGAGCCCGCCGCCCACCACCACGGCGCGCGAGCCGGGGCGGGCCGCGACGGCCTCGTCGAGCCCCTCGCAGTCGGCGACCGAGCGGAAGGCGTGGACGCGGGGGTGCAGCGAGCCGTCGTGCCTGATCAGTCCCCGCATCGGCGGCAGCGTCGGGATCGAGCCCGTCGCCAGGACGAGGCGGTCGAAGGGAATCGTGGTGCCGTCGACGAGCATGACGTCGCCGTAGTCGCGGTCGACCGCGAGGACGCGGGAGCCCAGCCGCAGGTCGATGCCGTGCTCGGCGAACCAGTCGCCGCGACGCAGGGTGATCGCGTCCCGGTCGTGGGTGCCCTCGAGCACCGCGGAGAGCAGGATGCGGTTGTAGGCGGGGACCTCCTCGTCGCCGAGGACGGTCACGTGGCCGGGGTAGCCGTTCGCCACCAGCTGCTCGACGAGCCGGGTCGCCGCCATCCCGTTGCCGACCACCACGAGCCGTTCGCGGCCGCCCCGCTGGTCGATGGTCCCGGCGTCGATCTCGGCGTCGATGTCGGCGTCGATGTCGGCGGTGATGTCGGGGGTGCTCATGCCTGGGCCTCCACAGCTGCTGCGCACACCTTGAACTCGGGCATCCGGCTGGCCGGGTCGAGCGCGTCGTTGGTGAGCCGGTTGACGCCGAGCCAGTGGAACGGCGCGAAGACGGTGTCGTGACGGATGGTGGGCACCACCCGGGCGGGGGCCTGGAGGCGCCCCCGCCGGGTGGAGACGGTGACGGGGTCGCCGTCGGCGATCCCGAGGCGGGCGGCCAGCACCGGGTGCATCTCCAGGAACGCGCCGTCGTCCGGCAGGTCCGTGATGCGACGGGTCTGGGCGCCCGACTGGTACTGAGCCAGGATGCGGCCCGTCGTGAGGTGCAGCGGGTACTCGGCGTCCACCGGCTCGGCGGTCCCGCGGTGCTCGACCACGTGCATCCTCGCGCGGCCGTCCGGGTGGGCGAACCGCTCGGTGAACATCCGCGGGGTGCCGGGGTGGGCGGGGCTGGGGCAGGGCCAGAAGACGCCCTGCTCGGCGTCGATCCGCTCGTAGCTGATCCCGGCGTAGTCGGCCTTGCCGCCGGCGGAGGCCCGGCCGAGCTCCTCGAAGACCTCCTCGGGGTCGGTCGAGAAGGTGATGGGAGCCTTGAGCCGCTCGGCCAGGCCCGAGATCACGTCGAGGTCGGAGTGGACGCCGCGGGGCGGTGCGACCGCCTGGCGGCGCAGGATGACCCGGCCCTCGAGGTTGGTCATGGTGCCGGTCTCCTCGGCCCACTGGGTGACGGGCAGGACGACGTCGGCCATGGCCGCGGTCTCGCTCATCACGATGTCGCACACGACCAGCAGGTCCAGGCTGTTCAGCCGGTCCTCGACGTGGGTGGCGTTGGGCGAGGAGACCACGATGTTGGAGCCGAAGACGAGCAGCGCCTTCGGGCCCGCGTCGGTGCCCAGTGCGTCGAGCAGCTCGTAGGCCGAGCGCCCGGGCCCGGGCAGGCTGTCCGGGTCGACGCCCCAGACCCCGGCGACGTGCTCGCGGGCGGCCGGGTCGACCAGCATCCGGTAGCCGGGCAGCTGGTCGTTCTTCTGACCGTGCTCGCGACCGCCCTGGCCGTTGCCCTGGCCGGTGAGGCAGCCGTAGCCGGCGAACGGGCGGCCGGGCAGGCCCAGCGCGAGAGCCAGGTCGAGCCAGGCCAGCACGGTGTCGGAGCCGGTGGCGTGCTGCTCGGCGCCCCGGGCGGTCAGGATCATCACCTTGCGGGTGGAGACGACCAGGTCGGCCAGGGCGCGGAGCTCGTCCGCGGAGACGCCGGTGACGCGCTCGACGCGCTCGGGCCACCAGGCCGCGACGCTGTCCGCGACGGCCTGGAAGCCGTGCGTGCGGGACTCCACGTACTCGGTGTCCACGTGACCGCCGGCGATCACCAGGTGGAGGAGGCCGAGGGCGAGGACGAGGTCGGTGCCGGGGACGGGCTGGACGACGACGTCCGCCCGCTCCGCGGTGGAGGTGACGCGGGGGTCGATGACGACGACCTTGCCGCCGTTGTCCCGGCAGCGGTCGAGGTGCCGCGCGGCCGGCGGCATCGTCTCGGCCATGTTGGACCCGACGAGCAGGACGAGGTCGGCCTGCTCCACGTCGGCGAGCGGGAACGGGAGACCGCGGTCGACGCCGAACGTGCGGGTGCCGGCGGAGGCGGCCGAGCTCATGCACCAGCGCCCGTTGTAGTCGATCTGGCTGGTGCCGAGCGCGACGCGGGCGAACTTGCCGAGCTGGTAGGCCTTCTCGTTGGTGAGGCCGCCGCCGCCGAAGATCGCGACGCCGTCCTTGCCGTGCTCGTCCTGGATGCCGGCGATCCGCCCGGCGACCAGGTCGAGGGCCTCGTCCCAGGTGGCTGCCGCCAGCGCGCCGGTCTCCCGGTCGCGCACCAGGGGCGTGGTGAGTCGCTCGCGAGAGCCGCGCAGGCCCGCCGACGTCCAGCCCTTGCGGCACAGGCCGCCCTCGTTCACCGGGAACTCCGCCCACGGCAGCACCTCGAGCGTCGGCCGACCGGCGGCGCGGCCAGGCTGGAGCTTCATGCCGCACTGCAGGGAGCAGTAGGGGCAGTGGGTGTTGACCGTGGTGTCGGGACCGGTGCTGAGCGTGGTCACGGGAGCCTCCTGCGTCGGGGAGCGGGGCGGTGCCGGTACGTGGTGCGGGCGGTGCTCGTGCCCCCTGGACCGGGGAACGAGGGGTGCCGGACCCGGGTCGTCGTCGACCCGGGTCCGGCGTGAGGCGTGGACCTCGGACTGCGGTGCGGCAGGGGTGGGCTCAGACGTTGGCCTCGGCCAGCGGGGTGCCCTTGCGCATGTAGACCGCGTAGGTCACGACGGCGCAGGCCACGTAGTAGGCGGTGAAGGCCCAGAAGGCGGTCTGCACGGCCTCGAGCTTGCCGTCCGCGGGGACCCACGGGGCGGCGAACATCATCGGGATCACGAAGCCACCGAAGGCGCCGACCGCGGAGACGATGCCGACCGCGGCGGAGGCCTCGAGGGCCCGCTTCTTCAGGGCGAGGGTGCGGCTGACGCCGCCCTCGGGGGTGTCGAGCTCGGCCTGGGTCTTCCAGATCGCCGGGATCATCTTGAAGGTCGAGCCGTTGCCGAAGCCGGTCATGGCGAAGACGAACAGGAAGGTCGCGAGGAAGAGGTTGAAGACCTGGCCGTTGGCGGCGACGGCCTCGGGGGACGTGGCGGCCTCGAGCTGGTAGACGGAGTAGAGGATGCCGAGCGTGCCGCCGGCCTGGAGGATGAAGACGCCGAGGGTGACCTTGGCGCCGCCGAGCTTGTCGGCGATCCTGCCGCCGATCGGGCGGCAGATGGAGCCCACGGTGGCGCCGAGGAAGGCGTAGTAGGCGAAGGTGTAGCCGGAGAAGGCGCCGTCGAAGGTGCCGGAGAAGTAGAGCTTGATGAGCAGGCCGAAGGCACCGGAGTAGCCGATGAACGAGCCGAAGGTGCCGACGTAGAGGAACGACATGATCCAGGTCTGCTTCTGCTTCAGGATCGTGGCGGTCTCCGAGAGACGGGTCTGGGCGCCCTCGAGGTTGTTCATGAAGAAGTAGGCACCGGCGGCCGCGACCAGGGACAGGCCGATGTAGAGGTAGCCGACGTTCGCGAGCTGGATGGTCTCGGCGCCCTTGATGAGGCCCCAGAGGCCGCCCGCACCGATGACGATGGGGAGGATCAGCTGGACGACGGCGACGCCGATGTTGCCGCCGGCCGCGTTCAGGCCCAGCGCCAGACCCTTCTCCTTGGCCGGGTAGAAGGCGTTGATGTTCGCCATCGAGGAGGCGAAGTTGCCGCCACCGAAGCCGGAGAGGGCGGCGATCAGCACGAAGGTCGCGTAGGAGGTCTCGGGGTTCTGGACCGCGACGACGAACATGATCGTGGGGATCAGCAGCAGGAGCGCGCTGAGCACGGTCCAGTTGCGGCCGCCGAAGATCGGCACGGCGAAGGTGTAGGGCACGCGGAGGAACGCGCCGACCGCGGAGGAGACCGAGGTCAGGATGAACAGCTGTTCGGCGTCGTAGCCGAAGCCGGCGGCGGCGAGGAAGCCGGTGCTCATCGACCACAGGAACCAGACCGAGAAGCCGATGTGCTCGGCGAGGATCGACCAGACGAGGTTGCGGCGGGCGACCGGGCGGCCGGTGGACTCCCAGAACTCGGGGTCCTCAGGGCGCCAGTCGGAGATCCAGCGCTTGGTGCGGCGGGCGGTGGTCGGAGTGGTCTCCGACGTCGGGTTCTGCAACGTGGTCACGTTGGCTCCTGGAAACGGGAAGAGCGGGCGATGGTCGGGCGCGGGCTCCTGAAGACGTCCGGTGCTGGGCCGCGCTGGTGACACCACGATGTGCTCCCCAGATTTCGAGCACAGTGTAAAACCCGTCACCTCGCGATCAACTTCGACTCACGACCTCACGGACCTCACAGCCGTGAGGCCTGTGAGGTCGTGAGGGCCCGTTCACCTGCACAAACACGTACGTGAAGGCGCCGTGAAGAACAGGCGGCAACGGCCCGTGAACGGGCCGTGAGGACGCCGCCGGCGGCCCGTGACGGGGTGGAAAAACAGCGCCGGGCCCGACGTGGGGTCGGGCCCGGACGTGCAGCGCGGCGACAGGCGGACGCGGATCTCGGGTCAAGGCAAGGGGTCCGACCCGGATGGAGCCCGCACGTGGCAGCACCGACGTGCTCTCGGATTGTAGAGGGTTTGTCTCGGTCGGGGGTCGCGAACGTGAGCGACGGGACCATGAGGGCTGCGACACGCTGAACGGTCCGCGACCCGGAGCGTCGCGGACCGTTCAGGCGTCCAGGGGCCGCCCCTGGGGGCGGACGAGTGGGGCGGGTCAGGCGGCGGGCACCAGTCGCCAGAGCTTCCAGGCGGCACCGAGCGCGGCGACGCCACCACCGATGACCATGACGATGCCCGGGCCGGGGGTCCAGCCCCCGAGTCCCACCAAGAGGTAGAGGTGCAGCAGCTGCCAGGTGCCCAGCCCCACGGCGGCCACGCCGAGGGCCGCGGCCTGTGCGATCGCCAGCGAGCGGAACGGCACGAGCACGCCGGCGATGCCGAGCGCGGCGGCGTAGAACGTCCACAGGCCGGCGCCCTGCATGCCGGTCACGAGGCCGACGGGGGTGTCGATCCACGGCAGGAACGACCCGAACATCACCAGCAGGCTCGCCCCCATCAGGAGACGACGCCCGGGGTGGGCGCCGCGACGGACGGGGCGGGCGGTGCCGGCGGGTGCAGTGGTGGCCATGCCGGGGACGGTAGGTCAGGTGATGCAGGTCACGCGAGCGACTGCTCAGGTCGAGCGGCCGAACGGCCACCCGCGGCGCGACGAGCGGTCGGGTGGACGCGACGAACGGTCACGGCAGGCCCTCGCGGGCCCAGTTCGGCAGCAGGAGCGGACGAATACGTCCGCTGAGCGCACGCAGGGTGCCGTTGACCGCAGATTGTGATCGGCGTCACGTCAGTCCCTTGCGGCCGAGGTTGCGGGGCCGCTGCAATGCGTCGGTCGCCGCCCCCGTGTGGCCCACGTCACCAGCCTGTCGGTCCCGTGCACCGGCTCGAGGGCGAGTGGGCGGTCGAGCTCAGGAGGATTCATGGATGACACGCAGCGCCGGGCGTACTGGCGCAAGAACCTACGGCTCATGGCCGTGCTGCTGGCCGTGTGGGCGCTGGTCTCCTTCGGAGCCGGCATCCTCTTCGTCGAGCCGCTGAACGAGATCGTCGTCGGCGGGTTCCCGCTCGGCTTCTGGTTCAGCCAGCAGGGCTCGATCCTCACCTTCGTCGCGCTCATCGCCATCTACGTGTGGCGGATGGACCGGCTCGACCGCGAGTTCGGCGTGGCCGAGGACGAGGGGTGACGCGCCGATGAGCCAGATCCAGCTCTGGACGCTGATCTTCGCGATCATCACGTTCGGCATCTACATCTACATCGCCTACGCCAGCCGCGTCTCCGACACGGCCGGCTTCTACGTCGCGGGCGGCGGCATCCCCGCGCCGGCCAACGGCGCAGCCATCGCCGCGGACTGGATGTCCGCCGCGTCCTTCATCTCCCTGGCCGGCATCGTGGGCCTGGCCTACAACGGCTACGCGGGCGGCGTGTTCCTCATGGGCTGGACGGGTGGCTACGTCCTCCTGGCCCTGCTGCTCGCCCCCTACCTGCGCAAGTTCGGCAAGTTCACGCTGCCCGACTTCGTGGGCGACCGGTACTCCGAGACCACCCGCCTCGTGGCGGTGCTCGCGGCGATCGTCGTCTCGTTCGTCTACGTGGCCGGCCAGATGGCCGGCGTCGGCCTGGTCTTCACCCGCTTCCTCGGCGTGAGCACCGAGATCGGCGTCATCATCGGCATGGCGATCGTGTTCTTCTACGCCGTCCTCGGCGGCATGAAGGGCATCACCTGGACCCAGGTCGCGCAGTACTCCGTGCTGATCGTGGCCTACCTGATCCCGGCGGTCGCGGTGTCCTCCCGCGTCACCGGCATCCCGCTGCCGCAGATCGGCTTCGGCGCGATCCTCGAGGAGCTGAACGGGCTCCAGGCCGACCTCGGCCTGGCGGAGTACTCCGGTGCCTTCACCCAGATCTCGATGCCGAACATGGTGCTGATCACCGCGGCCCTCATGTTCGGCACGGCCGGCCTGCCGCACGTCATCGTCCGCTTCTACACCGCCAAGTCCGTCCGCGCGGCCCGCTACTCGGCCCTGTGGGCGATCTTCTTCATCGCGCTGCTCTACACCACCGCTCCGTCGGTGGCCTCCTTCACCAAGCTCCAGATCATGAAGGACCTCGACGGCGCCACGCTGGCGACGGTGCCGGACTGGTTCAACCAGTGGGCCGACGTCGGGCTGATCACCACGGCCGCCGGCGGCCCGGTGGCCGACCTGGGGACCTCGACGTTCAGCTACACCGACGTGATGATCAACAACGACATCATCGTGCTGGCCTCCCCCGAGATCGGCGGCCTGCCCGCGCCGATCGTCGGCCTGGTCGCGGCCGGCGCGCTGGCCGCCGCCCTCTCCACGGCCTCCGGCCTCCTGCTGGTCATCTCCTCGGCGGTGGCCAACGACGTCTACTACAAGAAGATCAACCCGGCCGCGACCGAGCAGCGTCAGCTCATGGTCGGCCGCATCGCCATGGCCTGCGCGATCATCGTCGCCGGCTACTTCGGCGTGAACCCGCCGGGATTCGTGGCCCAGGTCGTCGCGCTCGCGTTCGGCCTGGCGGCAGCCAGCTTCTTCCCGACGCTGGTGCTCGGCATCTTCTGGAAGCGCGCCACGGCCACCGGCGCCGCGGCGGGCATGATCAGCGGCCTCGTCATCACCTTCGCGTACATGGTGTGGACGATCCCGATCTACGGCGGCTCCGAGGGCCTCTTCGGCATCCCCGCCACCGGCATCGGCACCATCGGCATGCTGATCAACTTCGCCGTCACCATCGTGGTCTCGAAGATGACGCCGCCGCCGTCGGAGGAGATGCAGGAGCTCGTCGAGGAGATCCGCTACCCCGGTCGCACCGACCTGGTGAAGCGGCACGCCGGCGGCGAGCCCATCGGCCACTGAGCCGGCTGCCGCAGCGCACGTCAGCACCACCGCAGCACCACCCGCCCCGCCCCGTCCGCGCCCCTCCCCGGTGGAGGAGGCACGGACGAGGCGGGGCACCGCTCGTCCTGCTCGAGCCGCCGGTCACGGCAACGTGACGGCAACCCCGCGTGACGACCCTTTCCCTGCGTCCTAGTGTGACGGGGGACACTCGTGGCACGGGTCCCGCGCACCATGCCCGCCCCACGCCAGCCCGCACGTCCCGATTTCCAGGAGATGACACCGTTGAGCGACCAGACCGACGAGACCCTGGCCAACCTCCTCTCCGAGGACCGTCGCTTCGAGCCGCCCGCCGAGCTCGCCGCGCACGCCAACCTCACCGCCGACGCCTACGCGGCCGCGGAGAAGGACCGTGAGGGCTTCTGGGCCGAGCAGGCCGAGCGCCTGACCTGGGCCACGAAGTGGGACCAGGTGCTCGACTGGAGCGACGCCCCGTTCGCGAAGTGGTTCGTGGGCGGCACGATCAACGCCGCCTACAACTGCGTGGACCGCCACGTGGAGGCGGGCCGCGGCGACAAGGTCGCCATCCACTGGGTGGGCGAGCCGGCGGACGACAAGCGCTCGATCACCTACGCCGAGCTGCAGGACCTCGTCAGCCAGGCCGCCAACGCCCTCACCGACCTCGGCGTCGCCACCGGTGACCGGGTCGCCATCTACATGCCGATGATCCCCGAGGCCGTCGTCGCGATGCTCGCCTGCGCCCGCCTCGGCGCCCCGCACACCGTCGTGTTCGGCGGCTTCTCCGCCGACGCGCTGGCCTCCCGTCTCGAGGACTGCCAGGCGAAGGTCGTCGTCACCTCCGACGGCGGCTACCGCCGCGGCGCGCCCTCCGCGCTCAAGCCGGCCGTCGACGAGGCCCGCACCAAGACGGCCAGCAATGGGCACCGTGTGGAGAAGGTGCTCGTCGTCAAGCGCACCGGCCAGGACGTCGCCTGGGACGACTCCGTCGACGTGTGGTGGCACGAGAGCGTCGAGAAGGCCTCCACCCAGCACACGCCCGAGGCCTTCGACTCCGAGCACCCGCTCTACGTCATGTACACCTCCGGCACCACCGGCAAGCCGAAGGGCATCCTGCACACCACGGGCGGCTACCTGACCGGCTCGGCCTACACGCACTGGGCGATCTTCGACCTCAAGCCCGAGACCGACGTCTACTGGTGCACCGCCGACATCGGCTGGGTCACCGGGCACAGCTACATCGTCTACGGTCCGCTGGCCAACGGCGCGACGCAGGTGCTCTACGAGGGCACGCCCGACAGCCCCGAGCGGGGCCGCTGGTGGCAGATCATCGAGGAGTACGGCGTCACGCTCTTCTACACCGCGCCCACCGCGATCCGCTCCTTCATGAAGCAGGGCCGCGAGATCCCGGACGCCCGCGACCTCTCCAGCCTGCGCGTGCTCGGCTCCGTCGGTGAGCCGATCAACCCCGAGGCCTACGTCTGGTACCGCCACGTGATCGGTGGGGACAGGACGCCCGTCGTCGACACCTGGTGGCAGACCGAGACCGGCTCGGTGATGATCTCGCCGCTGCCGGGCGTCACCGCCGGCAAGCCCGGCTCCGCGATGACCCCGATCCCCGGTGTGGGCGCCGAGGTCGTGGACGACGAGGGCCGGCCGGTCCCGAACGGCTCCGGCGGCTACCTGGTGCTGACCCAGCCGTGGCCGTCCATGCTCCGCACCATCTGGGGCGACGACGAGCGGTTCAAGGACACCTACTGGTCGCGTTTTGCCAAGCAGGGCTACTACTTCGCAGGCGACGGCGCGAAGAAGGACGCCGACGGCGACATCTGGGTGCTCGGCCGCGTGGACGACGTCATGAACGTCTCCGGCCACCGCCTCTCCACCACGGAGATCGAGTCGGCGCTGGTCTCGCACCCGAAGGTGGCCGAGTCCGCCGTCGTGGGCGCCACCGACGCCGACACCGGCCAGGCCGTCTGCGCGTTCGTGATCCTGCGCGACTCCGCGATCGCCGAGGGCGAGGCCGACGAGGAGATCGTCAAGGAGCTGCGGGCGCACGTGCGCAAGGAGATCGGCCCGATCGCCACCCCCCGCGAGATCATGATCGTGCCCGAGCTGCCGAAGACCCGCTCCGGCAAGATCATGCGCCGCCTGCTGCGCGACGTCGCGGAGAAGCGCGACCTCGGTGACACCTCGACCCTGGCCGACCCCGCGGCCATCGAGTTCCTGAAGTCCGTCAGCAGCTGAGACCCCGCCCGCGTCGGCCACGGGCTCCGGTCGACACGGGCGGCACACCACGGGACGCCGGCGGGGCACTCCCCCGCCGGCGTCCTGCTGTCTCCGGTCCGCCCGGTCATCGAGCAGCCTGCCCCGGTGGTCGAGCAGTGCGGAGCCCCGGCGACGAACGCACGTCGAGACCACCCCACCGGAGGCCCTAGCCCCGGTCGACGGCTGCGACCACCAACCGCGCGGTCTCGGCCGGCAGGACGCACGGGAAGCAGTGGGTGCCCGCCACCGGCACGACGGCCGCGCCCAGGGCCGCGACCAGCGGGTGCGCCCCGGGGTCCTCGTCGGGCGCGTGCGCGAGCAGCACGGTCGCGGGCGCGACCACCCGCTCGACCAGCGGCGCCACGCGGCCGAGCTGGGTGAACCGGCCGCAGAGCTGGTCCCACACCGACAGCACCCCGGCGCGGGTGCCGTAGCGGCGGGCGAGCAGGTCGCGGGGAGCCCACTCCTCCTCCCCCGAGGCGGCCAGGATGCCGGCGCGCGCCGACCGGCCGAGGGGCCGAGCGGCCACGGGCACCCTCGTGACCAGCGAGAAGCACCGCCGGACGAGGCGGTGCACCGGGCCGCCCGGCAGCAGGCGGGCATCGACGTCGCCCCACGGGTCCGAGGGGTCGAGCAGGACGAGGCCGGCCACCTCGCCCGGCCGGGTCGCGGCCCACTCGACGGCGGCCAGCGCCCCCAGCGAGTGCCCGACGAGCACCACCGGCTCCCCGAGGTCGCGCTCGCCCAGGTGGTCGCGCAGGTGAGCCACCGGGTCGGTGACAGGCACGTCCAGGGCGTCGAGCACCTCGACCCGCCACCCGGGGCGCAGCGTGCGGACCTCGTCCGCCAGTGCGGTGTAGTCCGAGGCGAGCAGCGCGATCCCGGGGAGGAGGGCCAGCGTGGTCATGCGACCGGCGCTCCGGCGCGCACGTCGGCGGCCAGCAGGGCGGCGGCGTTCCAGGCGCTCACGGACTCGGTCTCCATCGTCGAGACGACCGCCTCGAGCGCGGTCGCCAGGTAGAGGCCGGGCGCCACCCGGAACGGCGGCTGCGCCGCGCCCGGCTCCAGCACCGGGTAGGCGTCCCAGGCGAGGCGCGCGACGTCGCGGCGAGCCGGGACGTACCGGTCGAGGACGTCGTCCGTCAGCGCCTCGTGGGAGAAGAACTTGTACACCGGCAGGCCGGAGCCGGCCGCGTGCCCGACGAGGCCGAGCGAGGTGAAGTCCTCGCCGCCGGAGGTGAAGAGCGTGCACGGCACGGGTCGCCCGTCGAGCCCGGCCGGGGCGGGCCTGCCCTCGACCAGTGTGACGTGCACGCGCCGGTAGCCCGCGGCCACGGCCCACGGGGCCAGACGCTCGCAGGCGATCCCCGCGAGGCCCGGGTCGGCACCGGAGGGGTTGGCGACCAGCGGCGTGGCGACCACGACCGCGTCGAACGTCTCGCCGCCGCCGTCCCACCGGACCTCCCAGCGCCCGTCGCGGGCGCTCACCGCCGTGACCGGGGTGCCGAGCCGGACCTCCGCGCCCGCCTGCGCGAGCAGCCGCTCGAACAGGGTGGCGTTGCCCTCGCCGAGGGAGAACAGGGAGCCGCCCGCCAGGCCGGCACCGGCCAGGCCCACGATGCCGGCGAACCCGCCGATCGCGGCGTCCTGGTTGTACATGTTGCGCAGCACCCCGGTGGCCAGCTCGTCGGTGGTGCGCGCGGAGATGCCCGCGCGGTCGGCGAGCGCCCGCAGCGGGGCGTCGGCCGCCCCGGCCAGGCCGAGCGCGTCGAGCAGCGACGCGACGTCGGGCCAGCACGCGCCCGCGTCCTGGAGGTCGTAGACACGGTTCCACGCCTCGACGTGCGTGACCGCCTCGCGGTGCAGCCGCCGCAGGTTGCCCAGGCCGTAGCGGGCGACCAGCGCGGCGAGGAACCGCCAGCCCTTGGTGCCGGCGCGCAGCAGCATCCGGCGGCCGTCCCAGACCCCGATCGCCCGGGTCTCGTCGCCCAGCGCCACCTCGTCGGTCGCCGGACCCAGGCCCACCCGCGCCGCCGCGTCCAGGAGCCGGCGGTTGCTGGAGTGCATCAGCGTGCCGCCCACCTCGAGCACCTCGCCCGCGAACGCGACTCGGTGGGCGCGGCCGCCGACGCGGTCGGCGGCCTCGAGGACGACGAGCTCGGCCTCGTCCCCCAGCAGCGAGCGCAGGCGGTCGGCGGCGGCCGAGCCGGCGGCGCCGGCCCCGATGATGGCGATGCGGGTCATGGGTCACTCCGGTGCAGCAGCGGGGAACGGGACGTGGCAGCGAGCCACGGCGAGGCTAGGTCCGCGCGCCCGCCCGGCGGTGTCGCGCCGGTAACGGCGCCGACGGTCTGCTTATGACTCGTCCAGGCCGGGCTTCTCGCGCACCGAGGTCAGCTCGGCCACGGGCAGCAGGCTCAGGCCCGGCGAGCGCTGCGCCAGGGCGTGGGCCGAGGCGAGGAACGCGGCCGCGGCGGCCTGCACCCCCGGCACCCGGGCCATCCCGGGCGTGGTGACGAGCCCGACGCGGCGCCGCGCGGGCGGGTCGACGTCGAGGACGGCCAGGCCGTCGACCTGGACGGCGGTGAGCACCAGCTCCGGCACCAGCGCCAGGCCGAGCCCGTGCGCGGCCAGGCTCTGGACGGCGACGTGGTCCTCGGCCTCGAAGGTGATGTCGGGGGTGAAGCCGGCGGCCGCGCAGGCGTCCACGAGGTGGCTGCGGCAGCGCTCGCACCCGGCGATCCAGGAGGCCTGGGCCAGGCTCGCCAGCGGCACCGGGCCCGGCGTGGCCGCCAGCGGGTCGCCGGCCGCCGTCACCAGGCGGACGTCCTCCCACAGCAGCGGGACGACCTCGAGGTCGGCGATCCCCTCGGTCGTGGGCACCCCGTCCCAGTCGTGCACGAGCGCGACGTCGACCTCGCCCGCGCGCAGCAGCGCCACCGCGTCCGGCGGCTCGGCGTCGGTGAGCGAGAGGCGCAGGTCCGGGTGGCGGCGACGCAGCCGCGCGACGGCGTCCGGGACGAGGCTCGCGACCGCCCCGGCGAAGGCGGCGAGCCGCACGTGACCGGCGCGCAGGTCCGCGATCGCGGTCACCTCGGCCTCCGCCTGCGCGACCGCGGCCAGCACCGGGCCGCCGCGCTCGACCAGCAGCCGACCGGCCTCGGTCAGCCGCAGGCCGGAGGGCCCGCGGACCGCCAGGGGCGTGCCGGTGCTGCGCTCCAGCGACTGCAGCTGCTGGGAGGCCGCCGGCTGGGAGCAGCCGATCTCCCGCGCCGCGCCCGACAGGCTGCCGTGCCTGTCGAGCGCGGCGAGCAGGCGCAGATGCTTCAGCTCGAGCACGCCCGCACGGTACAGCGCTCAGGCGAGCCGCTCGGCCACCCGCAGCAGCCTGCCGACCTCGGCGCGGTCGACGCTCGCCGTCCGCCGCAACCGGCGCAGCCCCCGCCTCCTCGGCAGCCACTCGTCGACCTCGGCGCGGCCCACCCCGAGCAGCGCCGCGGCCTCCTCCCGCGTCATCTGCTCCTCGCGCGGGTCGAGGGGCAGGCCCTCGCGCAGCGACCAGGCGCGGTGGGTCTCCACGTCCACCTGCACCACGTCGGCGGCGAGCGCGCGGCCCACCGCATCGGTGGCCCGGCGGGCCACGTCGGCGAGGTCGAAGCCCCACGTCGTGGCCAGGACCCGGCAGCGGCCGTCGGCCCCCGACGAGAGGGCGGCGCCCATCGTCACGGACTCCAGCCGGGCGAGGAGGAGGTCGATCTCCTCGTCGGTCACCGGGATCGGGCGGTCGAGCACCAGCTCGACCTGGAACAGCTCCAGCATCGTGTCTCCTCGTGCGTCGTCGAGGACGCGACCGTCGCGGGCGCGCCCCGTGCTTCCCTGCACGGCCGAGGGCCTCGCCGGAGCGAGGGCTCAGCCGCAGGGTTGGCCTGGGGTCGACGGTGAGGAGAGGGCGGTCACAGGTTCAGCATGGCACGGCCGCGGGTGACGCGAGCGGGGTACCGACGGAACCCGTCCAGCAGTTGCCCCACCACCCCGGAGGGGCCCGGCGGATCGGTAGGGTGGGCCCCCAGGTGAGCCGGGAAGTCTGGTCGGCACAGACCCCGTCGACCCCAACTCCCGAACAGGAGCCCCGACACTCGTGACCCTGGTATGGCTGCTGGTGGCGCTCGCCGCGGTCCCGGTGCTGGTCGTCCCGCTGACCCACGTGGTCGGCCGACGCGCAGGCTGGGCCGTCGCTCCCGCGTACACCGTCATCGCGGCACTCATGATCCCCAGCGCGGCGACCGTCCTCGACGGCGGCGAGGTGACGGCCCGGTACTCCTGGGTGCCCTCGCTGGACGTCGACCTGGCGCTGCGCCTCGACGGGCTCAGCCTCGTCTTCCTCGCGATCGTGCTGGTCGTCGGCATCGTGGTGATGGCCTACTCGGCCGCCTACCTGCCGCAGGGACGCAACCTCGGCTTCTACCTGTGGATGACGACGTTCGCGCTCGGCATGGCGGGCCTGGTGCTCGCCGACGACCTGGTGCTGCTGTTCCTGTGCTGGGAGATCACGTCGCTGGCGTCCTTCCTGCTCATCGCGAACGCCGGCCAGGGCGGCGAGGCGGGCGCCCAGCGCACCCTGCTGATGACGTTCATCGGCGGCCTGGCGCTGCTCGTCGCGGTCGTCATCATCATCGTCACCACCGGCACCACGAGCCTGAGCGAGGCGCTCGGCTCGGACGTGTGGGAGGACCACGGCCTGCTGACGTCGTCGGTGGCCGTGCTGGTCGCGGTGGCGGGCTTCACCAAGGCCGCGCAGTTCCCGTTCCACCCCTGGCTGCCCGACGCCATGGCCGCCGCGACCCCGGTGAGCGCCTACCTGCACGCGGCCGCCGTCGTGAAGGCCGGCATCTTCCTGATGCTGCGCTTCTCCGAGGCGTTCCACGCGGTGCCCGCCTGGAACGTCCTGCTCACCGTCGTCGGCCTGTTCACCGCCGCGATGGGCGGCCTGTTCGCGCTCACCCAGACCGACCTGAAGAAGCTGATGGCGTACTCGACCGTCAGCCAGCTCGGCTACATCACCGCCGCGATCGGCATTGGCACCGAGAAGGCCCTGACCGCGGCGCTGATCCACACCGTCGCGCACGCCCTGTTCAAGTCCGGCCTGTTCATGATGGTCGGCGTCATCGACCACGAGGCCGGCACCCGCGACATCCGCCGCCTGCCCGCGCTGCGCAAGGCGATGCCGGTGAGCTTCTGGACGGTGGTCGTCGGCACCGCGGCGATGGCCGGCGTCCCGCCCTTCCTGGGGTTCGTCTCGAAGGAGATGCTGCTCGGCTCGATGCTGACCGCCACCGGCCCCGCGTGGGCCGGGCCGCTGGCCTTCGTCGGCCTCGCGATCGGCGCCGTGCTCACGTTCGCCTACTCGGCCAAGATCGTCTTCGGCGCGTTCATCGACGGCGAGCGCGACACCGAGGGCATCCACGAGGCCCCGGCTCCCCTGCTGGTGCCCGCCATGTTCCCGATCTGGCTCGGCCTGCCGCTCGGTCTCGCACCGTTCCTGCTCCAGCTGCCGCTGGACCGCGCCGTCGAGGCGATGGTCCACCACGAGGCCTACGAGCTGGCGCTGTGGCACGGGATCACCCCCGAGCTGGTCACCACCGTGCTGGTGATCGTGGCCGGCGCCCTGATCGTCTCCCAGCGCACGCGCCTGCGGCCGCGCGTGGAGCGCCAGCTGCTCCCCTGGTCCGGAGCCGGCGCCATCGACGGCTTCGCCCGTCTGTCCTGGCGCGCCGGCAGCCTCATGACCCGGCTCGTCGCCGCGGACCAGCCGGCCCGCCACGTCCTGATGCCCGTCACGGTGCTGACGCTGCTGATGGGACTGGGCAGCCTCGGCGTGCTGACCCTCACCGACGTGCCCGTTACGGTGCCGGACCTGTTCGAGCCCCTGGACGCCCTCGTCGCCCTCCTGGTGCTGCTGGCCGTGATCGGCGTGTGCCGGGCCGACTCCCGCGTCACCGCCGCCGTCTACCTCGGCGGCGTGGGCATCGCGGTCACCGTGCAGCTGTTCGCGCTGGGTGCCCCCGACGTGGGCCTGACCCAGCTCATGGTCGAGGTGCTCACGGTCATCGTCATCATGCTGGTGCTGCGCTCCCTGCCGGTGCGCTTCGCCCACCGGGCGCACGCCCGCAAGCGGCTGCCGCTGGTGCTCGGCCTGCTCGCCGGCGCCGCCGCCGGCCTGGGCACCTGGGTGCTCACCGGCCGCCGCGAGATCGCCGAGACCGGCCAGTACTTCCTGGACGAGGGGTACGAGGTCACCGGCGCGCACAACCTGGTGAACGTGATCCTGGTGGAGTTCCGTGCGCTGGACACCCTGGGCGAGCTGACCGTGCTCGGCATGGCGGGCGTCGCGATCATCGCGGTGCTGGCCACCGTGCCCGAGCACACCCTGCGCCGCAGCGCCCCGCACCGCGGGCTGCGGCCGCTGGACTCCGACCGGGACCAGCGGGCCGCCGCGGCGCTCGAGGACGCGCAGGCCAACCTGCGCCCCCTCCAGCTGCTGCTGCGGGTGCTGCTGCCGGTGCTGCTGGCGCTCTCCGCGGTCATCTTCTGGCGCGGCCACAACGCCCCCGGCGGCGGCTTCATCGCGGCGCTGGTCGGCGCCGCGTCCCTGACGCTGGTCTACCTGGCCCGGCCCACGGACCGCGCGGTCGGCACCCGCCGGCTGCACCTGGGTCTCGTGGGCGGCGGCGTGAGCGTCGCGATCCTCACCGGCCTGCTGGGCTACCTGTCGCAGGAGCACTCCTCGTTCCTGGCGCCGCTCTACACCTACGTCGGCTCCCAGCACCTCTCCAGCGCGATGATCTTCGACGCCGGCGTCTACGCGGCGGTGCTGGGCCTCGTCCTGATCGCGCTGGACCTGCTCGGCACCGAGCCGGTCACCCCGGCCTTCACGCCCGGGCCGCGGCCACAACCGCGGACACCGCGGACGGGGGGCCTGCGGGAGCGGGAGCAGGTCGGCGACTGGACGGAGCTGCCCGCGGACGAGAAGCCCGCGGCCGAGGACGCCGAGAGCACCGAGAGCCCCGAGACCACCGAGAGCAAGGAGCAGCACGCATGACCGTCCTGCCCCTCACCATCGCGGTCCTCGTGGCCGGCGGCGTGTACCTGCTGCTCCAGCCCGGGCTGGTGCGCATCGTCTTCGGCATCACCCTGCTCAGCCACGCGGCCAACCTGATCCTGCTCGCCGCCGGCGTCTCCGCCTGGCGCGGCGAGCCCCTGCACGAGGGCCCCGGCGTGGCCGACCCGCTGCCCATGGCCTTCGTGCTGACCGCCATCGTGATCACCCTCGCGGTGACCGTGCTGATGCTCGCCCTCGCCCGGCTCGGCGGCAACGACGACACCTACGTCATGCCCGACACCGAGCCCCGCCCCGAGGACGACCACGAGCGCGGCACCGGCGAGACCGAGGAGCGCCCCGCATGAGCGCCGTCCTGCCCTTCCTCGTCGCGGTGCCGCTGCTGGCGGCCGCCGTCGGCGTCGTCCTGCCCGGGCGCGTGGTGCGTCCGCTCTCGGTCGTGGTGCCGCTGCTGACGGCAGCCGCCGGCGTGTGGCTGCTGGTCGAGCACCGCACCGGCGACCCGGTGGTCGTGCAGCAGGTCGGCGGCTTCGTGCCGGGCGTCGCGATCCCGATGGTCTCGGACACGCTGGCCGCCGTGATGATCACCGTCACCGGGTTCACCAGCGCCGTGGTGCTGGCCTTCGCCTGGCTCAGCGGCGAGGCGCGGCTGCGGTTCCTGCCCAGCCTGGCGCTGATGCTCGTGGCCGGCGTGAACGGCGCCCTGCTCACCGGCGACCTGTTCAACCTGTTCGTCTTCATCGAGGTCATGCTGCTGCCCTCGTACGCGCTGATCGCGATGACCGGCACGTGGCGCCGCCTCGGCATCGGCCGGCTGTTCGTGGTGGTCAACCTCGTGACCTCCACGATCCTGCTGATCGGCGTCGGGCTCGTCTACGGCGTGGCCGGCTCGGTGAACATGGCCGTGCTCGCCGGGGCCGACCACGACGACCCGCGCTACCGGCTGGCCGTCGCCACCGTGCTGCTGGCGCTCTCGGTGAAGGCCGGGCTCGTGCCGTTCCACAGCTGGCTGCCGCGCGCCTACCCCGCCACCTCGGCCCCCGTGATGGCGCTGTTCTCGGCGCTGCACACCAAGGTCGCGATCTACGCGCTGTTCCGCGTGGTCAGCGTGGTGCTGGGCGGGTTCTCCGACTGGGTGTGGCTCGCCCTCGCGCTGGTCCTGGTGACCATGCTGGTGGGCGGCTACGGCTCCCTCGGCGAGCGGGTCGTGCGCCGCAACCTGTCCTGGCAGATGGTCGCCGGCGTCGGCTACATCCTGCTCGGCCTCGCCATCGGCACCCGGCTCGGCCTGGCCTCCGGCCTGTTCTACATGCTCCACCACATCCTGGTGATGGGCTCGCTGCTGCTCGGCGCCGCCGCCATCGAGCACGTGTACCGCTCCGGCGAGTTCACCCGGCTCTCCGGCCTGATGCGGCGCGAGCCGTTCCTGGCGATCGTGATGGCCCTGGCGATGCTGTCGCTGGTCGGCTTCCCGCCGTCGTCCGGCTTCTTCGCGAAGGTCGGCGTCGTGCGCGCCGCCGCGGGGCTGGACGACCCGCAGCGGGCGATCGTCATGGGCGTCGTCATCGTCGCAAGCGTCGGCTCGCTGCTTTCCATGGTCCGGCTGTGGCGGCACACCTTCTGGGGCCCGCCCCTGGAGGAGATGCCGTCGGCCGGCAAGGAGGACCACCCCTGCGCGAGCGAGGTGGAGCCCGGCACCCGGGCGCCGCAGCGCTTCGTCGTGCCGGCCGCGGTGCTCCTGGCCGCGTCCCTGGTGCTCTTCGTGGCCCCCGGACTGGTCTTCTCGATCACCGAGCAGGCCGCCGACGGGCTGCTCGACCTGTCCGCCTACGTGGAGGCGGTGACCGCCCCGTGACCGCCCTGACCCTGCTCCGGCTCCTGGTCGTCTACACGCCCTGGCTGATCTGGCAGCTGCTCGTCTCCTCCGTCGTGCTCGCGCGCGACGTGATGACTCCGCGCAGCACCCAGCAGCCACGGATCGTGCGGCTCGACGTGGCCGGGCTCACCGACGTCGAGGTGGCGCTGCTGACCAGCTCCATCACCATCACCCCCGGCACCCTGGTGCTCGGGATCGCCCCGGAGACCGAGCAGGGCCCGCGCGCGGCCTTCGTGCACGGCCTCTTCGGCGAGGACGAGGAGGCGCTCGTGCGCGACCTGGAGACCATGCGCGACCACGTGCTGGCCGCGACCCGCGGCCGCGCGGCCGTCACCGGGCGGGGGGCCGAGGCATGACCGTCCTCGCCGTCGCGGCCGTGGCCGTCCTCGGCCTCGCGTTCCTCATCGCCATCGTGGCCATCGCCCGAGGCACCGACGACGCCTCGCGGGCCACGCTGGGCGACATGCTGTTCTTCACGGCGCTGTCGATCTTCCTCGTCACCGGCGTCATGCGCCGCACGGCGGTGCTGCTCGACGTCGCCCTGCTCGGCACGCTCTCGGGCGTGCTCGCCACCGTCGCCCTGGCGCGGATGCTCTCGCGGGGCAGCCGATGAACGGCCCGCTCGAGATCGTCGGCGGGGTCCTGCTGCTGCTGGGCTCGCTGTTCTTCCTGCTCTCCGCGATCGGCATGCTGCGCTCCGGGGACGCGATCAGCCGGATCAACAACCTCAGCCCGGCCACCGGCCTGGGCCTGCCGCTGGTGATCATCGGCGTGACGGTGCAGTCCTTCGGCCACGGCTCGACAGGCTGGATGAAGATCGTCTTCGCGGTGCTCTCGGTGGTGGCGGCGCTCGTCGTCTCCTCGGTCGGCAGCAACGTCCTGGCCCGGGCGGCCTACCGCTCGCAGGACGTGCTGGACCCGCGCACGGTGGGCAACGCCCTCGGCGACTTCGAGGACCTGGGCGAGCCGCAGGACCCGGACGAGCACCCGGACCACCGCCGCCACCAGCACGCCCACCCCCACGAGTGAGTCCCGGGGCGGGTGCTCGCCCGGTGACCGGGTAAAGCCCGCCGCCCCCTCACCCGGCCGGCACCGTGAGGGCCCCGGGGAACCGATAGTGTCGACCTGCACGTCGTCGACGAGAAGGAGCACCTGGTCGCCATGGAGCCGGTCAAGGACACCGATCCCACCATCGGCAAGCTCGTCGCCGATGCCAGTCGGGACCTCTCCCTGCTGGTCAAGCAGGAGATCGAGCTGGCCAAGAGCGAGCTGAAGATCAGCGCCAAGTTCGGCGGGATGGGCGTGGCGATGTTCGCCGCCGCCGCGTTCCTGGCGTGCCTGTTCCTCGTGCTGCTCTCGATCACCATCGCCCTGTTCATCAACTGGGACGGTCACGGCCTCCCGCTGATGTGGTCGTTCCTCATCGTGGTGGGCGCCTACGCGCTGATCATCGGCGGGCTCGTCCTCGCGGGCATCCGCAGCGTGAAGAAGGTCCGTGCCCCCGAGCGCGCGATCGCCCAGGGCAAGGAGATCCCGCAGGCGCTCAAGGGCAAGGCCTGACGCTCGGACCGCCCCCTGGGCCGGCTCAGCCGGCGCAGTCCCCCGTGGACACGGCGGACGAGGCGGAGCGGCCCTGCTCGGCGGCCTGGGCGACCTGGTCGGCCGTGAGCGCGTAGCCGGTCTCGGAGTCGGTCACCGACGCCGCGAACACCACCCCGACCACGTCGCCGGTGTTGTCGAGCACCGGGCCGCCGGAGTTGCCGGGGCGCACGAGCCCGCGCAGCGAGTACACCTCGCGCAGCACCGCGCCGTCCCCGTAGATGTCGGGCGAGCGCAGCCGCTGCTCGGCCCGCACGCGGGCGGCGCGGACGTCGTAGGGGCCGTCCAGCGGGTACCCGGCGATCGCGACGGTGTCGCCGACCGAGGTGTCGGCGAAGGACAGCGGCGTGGTGCCGGTGGTGTCCAGGGCGATGACCGCGACGTCGAGGTCGGGGTCGTAGAGCACCACCGTGCCGGGGCTGGCCTCGCCGTCGATGGCGACGTCGGGGTCGGTGATCCCGGAGACGACGTGGGCGTTGGTCATCACGCGGCCGTCGGCGTAGACGAAGCCCGTGCCCTCCACGCCCTCGCCGCAGCGGTTGACGCCGGTGACGCGGACCACCGACCCGGCCGCCGCGACCACGCCGCGGCGGTTGAGCACGCGGTCGTCGCCGGGGCCGACGGCCACGATGTCCTCGGTCGCGAACGGCTCCAGGTACCGGGGGAAGACGCTGGCGCCGACGAGGGTGTTGAACCCGTCGAGCGCGTTGTCGGCCGAGGTCGGCAGCACGCGGTCGACCTCGGCGAGCACCGCCGAGGAGCGCACCTGGGCGGTGATCCCCGGGATGCGGGTGCCGGAGACCGCGACACCGAGCGCCCACGCCACCAGCAGCACCGCCACGGCCGAGAGCGCCGCTCCACCCACCGCGTCGAGGGCCCGGGCGGGTCGCCAGGTGACGCGACTGCGCACGCGAGCCCCGGTCCACTGGAGCACCGCCTGGCCCACCGAGGCGCAGGCGATGACGATGAACACCGCGGCGATCGAGACCAGCAGCGAGGGGCCGACGTCGCCGAGGGCGACGGGTGCCAGCCACACCCCGGCCAGCCCGCCGAGCAGCAGCCCGGAGGTCGCGAACGCGCCGGTGATGAAGCCCTGCCAGTAGCCCGAGAGCGCGTAGGTGGCCGCGAGCACCACCAGCACCCAGTCGAGCGCGTTCACAGGTCGTCCTCGATGTCGAGCAGCCGGGAGCGCCGGCGCGTGGCCTCGTCCGCGGCCAGCATGTAGTCGGGCAGCCCCGCCTCGCGGGAGGTGTCCCACGGCTCGGCCCAGCCCAGGAAGTCCAGCAGGCGGGCGACGATGCCGCCCGTGAAGCCCCACAGCACCACGTCGTGGTCGTCGCCGATGAGGAACCCGGGCCCGCGGTAGCCGCTGGGGTGGACGACGGTCCGCCGGTGCTCGGGGTCGACCAGCTCGGCCAGGGGCGCCCGGTGGATGGCGTGCACCTCGCCCTCGCTGGCGATCCGCACCCGGCTGGGCACCGCCCACCAGCCCAGCACGGGCGTGACGGCGAAGTTGGACGGCGGCAGCCACAGCTCGGGCAGCCGGCCGAAGACCTGCACGCAGCCGGGGTCGAGCCCGACCTCCTCCTGCGCCTCGCGCAGCGCGGCCTCCTCGACGCCCTCGCCGGGGTCCAGGGAACCGCCGGGGAAGGACACCTGCCCGGGGTGGGAGCGCATGTCGTGGGCCCGCTCCGTCAGCAGCAGCTCGCCGGCCTCGCGCCAGGCGAGCGGGTCGGCGGGGTCGACGTCGGCGCCGGCGCGCTCGCCGAAGAGCATCAGCACCGCGCCGGGCCGGGCGCTGCCGTCCGCGGGCGGGACGTAGCGGGTCAGGTCGGCGGCGGCCATCCGCTCGGTGGCGGTGCGCACCGGCTCCAGCCACGCGGGGAAGGGCTGCGCCGCCTCGTCCGCGCCCCCGGGGCCGACGACGGGGGACTCCACGCCGCTCACAGGTCCACCCCGAGGTGGTCGGCGACGAGCTGCTCGAGCTCGTCGACGGACTCGATCTCGCCGGCCTGCACGTAGCTCACGGTGCCGTCGGCGGCGACGAACGCCGTAGTCGGGAAGCCGACGATCCGCAGGGTGTCGTCGGCGAGCACCGCGCCGTCGGTGTCGGCCACCGAGGGGTAGGTGACGTCGGAGTCGGCGAGCAGCTCCAGCGCGGCCTCGGGCAGCGGGTCGTTGAAGTCCACGCCGAGCAGCGGCACGTCGTCGCCGTGCCGGTCGTGGAACTCGGCCAGCACGGGCAGCTCGGCGCGGCAGGGGCCGCAGGTGGAGTACCAGAAGTTCACGACCAGCGGGCCGCGCAGGTCGGCCAGGTCGACGGCGTCTCCGCCACCGAGGCAGGGCAACGTCAGCGCGGGCAGGCCGCCCTCGACCGCGCCGTCTCCGGTGCCGGGCACGCAGTCCTCCAGGCCGACCTCGGCCCGCTGCGCCCGCAGCGCGCGGGTGTCGACGTCGATGGAGGAGCCGTCGACGACCTGCCCGTCCGCGGCCGTGCCGTCGTCCTCCCCCGTGGAGGAGGGTGCGCAGGCGGCGAGCAGGGGCACCAGCAGGACGACGGCCGCCGCCGCGCCCGCGAGCGAGCGCCTCACGCCCTGCCCTCGGTGCGCACGAGCCTCGCCGCGGCCTCGGGCTCGACCGGGCCCTCGCCGAACGCCGGGCACCAGCGCGAGACCGGGCAGGCGCCGCAGGCCGGCTTCTGGGCGTGGCACCGGCGCCGGCCGTGCCAGATGAGGCGGTGGGAGAGCATCGTCCAGTCACGCTTCTCGAACAGCGCACCGACGGCGTGCTCGACCTTCACGGGGTCGGTCTCCTCGGTCCAGCCGAAGCGCCGGGCCAGGCGGCCGAAGTGCGTGTCGACGGTGATCCCGGGGACGTCGAAGGCGTTGCCCAGCACGACGTTGGCGGTCTTGCGGCCCACGCCGGGCAGCTTGACCAGGTCCTCCAGGCGCGCCGGCACCTGGCCGTCGTGGTCGGCCACGAGCGCGGCGGAGAGCTTGAGCAGCGACTCGGTCTTGGCGCGGAAGAACCCCAGCGGCCCGACGATCCCCTCCAGCGTCTCCCGGTCCGCGGCGGCCATCGCGCGCGGGTCCGGGTAGGCGGCGAACAGGGTCGGGCGGACGGCGTTCACGCGCTTGTCGGTGGTCTGCGCGGAGAGCACGGTGACCACCAGCAGCTGGAACGGGTCCTCGAAGCCGAGCTCGCAGTGCGCGTCGGGGTAGGTCTCGGCCAGCACGCGGTGGATGCGCCGGGCCCGGCGCACCAGGCCGAGCTCGGTCTCGCCGGCGGTGGAGTAGGCCTTGGGGGCGCGCCGGCGGGCCGTCGTCCCCTGCGTGTTCTCCTGCTGCTGCGCCACGCCCCCGAGCGTACGAGACACCGGTGACAGCCCGGCCTTCCCCGCTCCCCGGCGAGGAGCGGCCGACGACACCACGCACCTGACAGACATCTGACATCATGGTGATTGGCACGTTCCAGTCGGCACCGACCGGTTCGCAGTCCGAACGGCTGCGAGGTGGTCTGATCGGCGAGGCGGACGCCTGCGTCCGTGCCGGCACCGATAGGATGCCTGTGGCCCGTCCTGGGACGGGTCCCGGAGAAGAAGCGAGTGGGAGGTCCCTGGTGGACAACGACGTACTGCGTCAAGCGCCCCTGTTCAGTGCGCTGGACGACGAGGCAGCCTCGGCGCTGCGCGCCTCGATGACCGAGAGCCGGCTGCGCCGCGGCGAGGTCCTCTTCCACGAGGGCGACGTCGGCGACAAGCTGTACATCGTGCTCGACGGCAAGGTGAAGCTCGGCCGCACCTCGACCGACGGGCGCGAGAACCTGCTCGCGATCCTCGGCCCCGGCCAGATGTTCGGTGAGCTCTCGCTCTTCGACCCGGGCCCGCGCTCGGCCGCCGTCACCGCGGTGACCGACTGCTCCTTCGCCTCGCTCTCGCACGAGGACCTGCTGCGCTGGCTGGAGGGTCGCCCCGTCGTGGCGCGCGGCCTCCTCGCCCAGCTGGCCGGCCGCCTGCGCAAGGCCAACGACGTCGTGGCGGACCTCGTGTTCTCCGACGTCCCCGGCCGTGTCGCCAAGGCGCTGCTCGACCTCGCCGACCGCTTCGGCCGCACCGCCGACGACGGCGTCCACGTCAACCACGACCTCACCCAGGAGGAGCTCGCCCAGCTGGTCGGCGCCTCCCGCGAGACCGTGAACAAGGCCCTGGCCGACTTCGTCAGCCGCGGCTGGCTGCGCCTCGAGCCGCGCTCCGTGGTCATCCTCGACCTCGAGCGCCTCGCCAAGCGCGCCCGCTGACCCACCGGTCGGCACCCCTGAGCGTGCGGACGTCCCCGACGTCCGCCCCGCTCAGGACATTCGAAGAATTCTCCGCGCGACGACCCCCGTCCGCACCCTCGCCTGCGTAGTGAGGGGTGGAAGGGGGTCGTCGTGACTTCGAAAGCAGACTTCGAGCAGTTCGTGCGGGCACGCACCGCCTCGCTGTCGCGCACCGCGTACCTGCTCACCCAGGACGCCCACGCGGCCGAGGACCTCGTGCAGCACGCCGTGCTCCAGGCCGCCCGCGCCTGGCACCGGATCGAGGGCGATCCCGAGCCCTACGTCCGCCGGATCATGTACACCACCAACATCTCCTGGTGGCGGCGCCGCAAGGGCGTGGTCGAGCACGGCCTGGACGCGGCGGGCGACCGCCCGGCGAGGCCGGAGGCCGACCCCGAGGTGCGGCTGACCCTGGCCGAGGCCCTCGGCCGGCTGACCTCACGCCAGCGCACCGTGCTGGTGCTGCGCTTCTACGAGGACCTCACCGAGGTCGAGACCGCGCGCGTCCTGGGCATCCGGCCCGGCACCGCGAAGTCCCTCACCCGCCAGGCGCTGACCCGCATCCGCGTGGTCGCGCCGGAGCTGGCCGACCTGGTCGGCTCCACCCCCTCCCCCGGAGGTGCCCAGTGAGCCCCACCGACCTGCGCTCCGAGCTGGAGCGCCTCTCCCACGACGCCCCCGACCTGCACCCGGACGTCGAGGCCACCTGGGCGGGCGGTCGCCGGGCGCACCGTCGCGACGTCGCGGTGCGCATCGGCGGGGTCGTGGCCGCCGTCCTGGTGCTGGCCGCCGCCGTCACCGGCCTGCCCCTGCTCTCCCAGCCCGACGAAGTGGACCCCGCGGGGCCCGGTGGCGGGTTCCCCTCCACCGTCCTCGAGGTGCCGGTCGAGAGCCTGGACGCCCTCACCACCGCCGACCTCGCCGTGGGGGTCACCGCCGCGATCGAGCGGGTCGACCACGGCGTCGTCGCGGTCTCCGCCCAGGACGGCTCCTACGCGGTGCTCCAGCCGCCGGGCATGACGTGGCGCAGCGGGCAGGACGTCACGCTCTCGCCCGACGGCACGACGCTGGCGTGGTCCGGGAGGGCCGTCGAGGGCGGCCGCGGCGACGTCCGCCTCGCCTCCCTGGTCACCGGTGACGTGACCGTCGTCAGCACCGACGTCACCGACGGGCTCACCGTCGAGCAGTGGGCGTGGTCCCCGTCCGGGCGCTACCTGGCCCTCGCCGGCTTCACCAGCACCGCCGACGCCACCCGCGCGGCCGAGGTCTCCGGCGTCGTCGACACCGCCACCGGCGAGACCTGGCGGGTGCCGCAGCGCGGCTCCGACCTGACCGACCTCGAGGTCGCGGTGGACGACGACGGCACCGCCGTCACGGCGACGCGCCGCGCGGTCCTGAGCACCACCCGCGACGGGGAGACCACCGCGCTGTCGCTCGCCCCGAACGGCCGGTTCCCCCTGGCCGTCGACCCGACGGCCGGGGTCGTGATGGACACCGTCGCCCGCGGCCGGACCGGAGGCACAGTGCGACACCGGCTGCTGACCACGGCAGCGGCCGTCCCCGTCCCTGGCCTGGACGACCTCGCCCTCACCGTGGTGGGCGGGAGCCTGTCCGACGGCGCCGGCCACGTGCTGGTCCGCGCGCTCGACGCGGCCGACCACGCCGGCCCCGCCACGCTCCTCGACCTGACCCTGGACCCCGGTGACGGCACCGTCCAGGTCACCGAGGTTGCCACGGTGCCCGAGGGGCTCACCGCCGTGGCGGCCGACCTGGCCAGCACCAGCGTGCAGGTCACCGAGCCCACCTGGCCCACGACCGACACCGGCCTGCCCTGGTACTGGGCGGCGCTGGGCCTGGTGGGCGTCTACCTCCTGGCGGGCGTCCTCACGCTCGGGATGCGCCGGGGGCGGCTGCCGCTGCTCGCAGGCGTCCTCGTCGTGGGCATGGCGCTCTGGCTGGCCTCCCTCGGCGTCGACGACCGGCCCGAGCAGGCACGCGCGGGGGTCCCGAGGACGCTCGTCGCGGTGCCCGACTCGCTCCTGTCCGAGCCCGCGAGAACCCTGGCCGTCGGTGTCCAGGGCGCCGCCTGGGCGCAGGAGACCGACGACGCCACCTCGGTGGTCGTGACCGTCGACCCGTGGGGGCGGTACCGCGCCCTCGACCTGCCCGGCTGGGTCGGTGGCGAGCCCACCGCCACCGCGGCCGTGCAGCCGGCACTGGCACTCTCGCCCGACGGGTCGCGGCTCGCCTACGCCTGGTCAGAGCCGCCGGCCCCGTTCGACGCGCAGGCGGACGCCCCGACGACCGTGGCCAGCGGCGTCGCGGTGCTCGACCTGCGCACCGGCGAGGTCACCACCACCGACCTGACCCCCGACCTGCCGACGGGCGTCGCCGCCCTGGCCACCCAGCTCGCGTGGTCGCCCTCGGGGGCCTGGGTCTCCTTCTCCGGTGACGCAGCGCAGGAGTGGACCACCAGCAGCGTGGGCGGCCGCGTCTCGATCGTGGGGCGCGTCCCCGTCGTGGCCGACGGCGCCCCCGACGTCGCGGAGGCGTCCGAGACCCCGCTGCTGGGACTCTCCGTCACCGACGACGGAGCCATCACGTGGGTGAACGCGGAGAAGGGCAGCAGCAGCACGGCGTCGACGCGCGCACTGCGCTCGGCCCAGGCCGGGGGCGGACGGGTCATGACGACCGTGGGCTCCCGGGTCCTCGTGTCCTCCACCTCGGCCGGCGGCGGCACCGTCGCGGCCGTGGGAGGCGGTCAGTACACCCCGCTGATCCGCACCGACCCCGAGCTGAGCGCCACGCTCTCCGTGGCCGGCGGACTCCTCCAGCAGCCGGACCGCCCCCTCAAGGCCTCCACCGTCGCGCCCGGGGCGCTGCCGTGGAGCTGGGTGGGCCACTGGACCCTGCAGCGCTGGCTGGTCGCCGGCACCGGCGGCGTCCTGGTCCTGCTGCTCGGCCTCGGCACCGTCGCCGGCTTCCGCGGGCGCCGTCACCCCGCCTGATCCCCCAAGCCCCCCCAAGCCTCGCCTTCCGCCGAGTCGGCAGTGACGTGCTGCCGACTCGGCGGTGAGTCGGCAGCAGCTTTCTGGCGCGGGCCGCGCGCCGGGCGGGGTGATGCCTCGCGCCGAGCGGACACGACAAGGTGGGCCCATGTCCACGAGCACCGACGCGCCGGTCGCGACCCGACCACCGCTCCCGCTGGCGATCGCGGCGCTGCTGGCGCTGCCCGGCACGTACCTGGGGGCCGCGGCCTACCTGGGCGGGCCGGCACCCGAGATCGCGGCCCCCGTGCAGGTGCTGGTCTACGGCCTGGCGATCGTCGGGGCGGCCTTCCTGCTCTCGTGGGCGGCCGAGGCGGTGCAGGTCGACATCAACGCCGGCCTCGCGCTGGCACTGCTGGCACTGGTGGCCGTGCTGCCGGAGTACGCGGTCGACTTCGTCTTCACCACCCAGTGCGGCGGCGAGTTCGCGGCCGACGGCGGCAGCGCCGAGGTCTGCGGCCTGGCCCTGGCGAACATGACCGGCGCCAACCGGGTGCTCGTCGGCGTCGGGTGGCCCCTGGTCGTGCTCGTGGCGACGCTGGCGCTGTGGCGCAGCCGCAAGGAGGCCAAGCAGGTCGACCACCACGCGGCCGAGGTGCGCCTGGCTCCCGCGATGTCGGTGGAGGTGGTCTTCCTCGGGATCGCCACCCTGTACTCGCTGACCCTGCCCCTGCGCAGCAGCCTCACGCTGATCGACTCGGCCGTCTTCCTGCTCATCTTCGCGGGCTACGCCTGGCGGCTCTCGCGGATGGAGTCCTCCGAGCCCGATCTGCTGGGCACGTCCGCGTGGATGGGCGGCCTCGACACCCGCCCCCGGCGAGCCTGGGTGATCGGCACCTTCGTCGTCGCCGGCCTGATGATCCTCGCGTGCGCCGAGCACTTCGCCGAGTCGCTCACCACCACCGGCGAGGAGCTGGGCGTCTCCCAGTTCCTGCTGGTGCAGTGGATCGCGCCGCTGGCCAGCGAGTCCCCCGAGCTGATCGTCGCCTGCCTCTACGCGTGGCGGCTCAAGGCCGACGACTCCCTCGGCGCGCTGCTCTCCTCCAAGGTCAACCAGTGGACGCTGCTGGTCGGCGGTCTCCCCCTCGTCTTCGCCCTCTCCGCCGGCACCGTCGCGGGGCTGCCGATCGACACCGAGCAGCGCTTCGAGCTGCTCATCACCGCCGCCCAGTCGCTGTTCGCGGTGGCGCTGCTGCTCGACCTCCGCCTCTCGGCGCGGGACGCCGGCGTGCTGCTGGGCCTGTTCACCACCCAGTTCCTGGTCAGCGTCCTGGGCACCGACGCGATGAACACGTACGTGATCGTCGCCCTCTCGATCGTCTACGTCGGCTGGTCGGCCCTGCGGGTCGCCCGGCGCCTCGGCGTCACCCGGCGCCTGGTGCGCGACGGCGTCGTCACCCCCATGTCCGAGCTCTCCACCGAGGCCGCCTGAGCCGCGTCCGGCGACGCGGACGTGGTCGGCGAGCTCAGCCGGCCAGGTAGGCCAGCTGGGCGCGGACGCTGAGCTCCGCAGCGGGCCACAGCACGGGGTCCACGTCCGCGTAGACGACCTCCACCACGTCGCGGGCGTGGTCGAGCAGCGCGGGGTCGTGCAGGGCCAGGCCGAGGGCGTCGGCCGCCTGCTCCACCTGCTCGAGCCGGTCCACGCGGTGGGCGCGGTAGGCATCCAGCACGTCCACGGCGGAGGCCAGCACCGGGCCGTGGCCCGGCCACACCGAGGCCGCCCCCACCTCGGAGGCCAGCGCGTGCAGCCGCTCCAGCGAGCCCAGGTAGGCCCCCAGCTCGCCGTCGGGGTGGGCGACCATCGTGGTGCCGCGGCCCAGCACGGTGTCGCCGGTGAGCAGGGCCCGCTCGGCGGGCAGCCAGAACGACAGCGAGTCGGCGGTGTGCCCCGGGGTGGCCACCACGTGCAGCTCGAGCCCGTCGACGTCGACCACGTCGCCGTCCGCGAGGCCCTCGTCGCCGAGGGTGAGGGCCGGGTCGAGGGCGCGGACGCCGCAGCCGACCCGCTCGGCGAAGGTGCGGGCCGCCTCGGCGTGGTCGGCGTGGTGGTGGGTGAGCAGGACGGCGGCCACCGACCCGGCCATCTCCTCGGCCGCGCCCGCCACGGCGTCCAGGTGCGCCACGAGCTCGGGGCCGGGGTCGACCACGAGCGCACGCCGGGCACCGGGCTCGGCCAGCACCCACGTGTTGGTGCCGTCCAGCGTCATGGGGCTCGCGTTGTCGGCGAGCACGCAGCGGCCTCGCTCGCCGAAGGCCCCGCCCACCCAGGCGCTGCTCACGCGCGACCCCGCGCGACCAGCAGCCGCCGGAGCCGGTCGGGGTAGCGGAACCGCCACTCGCCGTCGGTCTCGACGGGCTGCGGGCAGAACATCTCCAGCCGCCGCCCGGCCCCGTCGGCCAGGACCGCCGCGACGGAGTCGAACACGCCGACCTCGAGGGAGGTCAGGTACGTCGGCGGCATCATGGCCACCTCGCCGGTCTCGGCGCGAGCGGCCTGCGCACCGGCCGGCGCCCACTCCACCGAGGAGGACTCCCCCGAGACGTCCCGGGTCGCGCAGCCCTCCGGCAGGGCCGCGACCAGGAACCAGGTGCGGTAGCGCCGTGGCTCGATCTCGGGCGTGAGCCACGCGTCCCACGGCGCCAGCAGGTCGCTGCGGAGCACGAGGCCGCGGCGGGTCAGCAGCTCCGAGAGCGAGCACGCCCGGGTCTCGCAGGCGGCGCGGTCGGCCTCCCACACGTCACCGAGCGTCGGGACGACGGCCTGCGAGCCCGGCTCGGAGGCCAGCAGGACGCCGGACTCCTCGAACGTCTCGCGCACCGCAGCGGCCACGACGGCGCGGGCCTCGTCCTGCGTGCAGCCCAGCCGCTCGGCCCACCACGAGACGGGCGGGCCGGCCCAGGGCAGGTCCGCCGAGGCGTCCCGCGCGTCGACCCCGCCGCCGGGGTAGACGGCCATGCCCGCGGCGAACGCCATCGAGCGCTGCCGCAGCAGGTAGTAGGTCTCCACGCCGCCGGGCCCGTCGCGCAGCAGCAGCACGGTGGCCGCGTCGCGGGGCTCGGCGGCCTGCCGTCGTCCCGCGGCGTGCTCCCGGACGGCCTCGACGAGACTGTCCGGGAGCGGCGCGGGCGGGATCGGGACGTGCGGCACGGGGTCTCCGGGCGGGTCGGGGGGGGAGGTCAGGCGACCTCGACGACCATCTCCACCTCGACGGGCGAGTCGAGCGGCAGCACCGGCACGCCGACGGCGGAGCGGGCGTGCACGCCGGCCTCGCCGAAGGCCTGGCCGAGCAGCTCGGAGGCGCCGTTGGCCACGCCGGGCTGGCCGGTGAAGTCGGGGGTCGAGGCGATGAACGCGACGACCTTGACGATGCGGACGACCTGGTCGAGGTCACCGATCTCGGCCTTCACCGCGGCGATGGCGTTGAGCACGCACTGCTGCGCGCAGGCGAACGCCTCCTCGGCCGTGACCTCGCCACCGACCTTGCCGGTGGTCATCAGCTCGCCTGCCCGCATCGGCAGCTGGCCGGAGGTGTAGACGTAGGAGCCGGTGCGCACGGCCGGGGTGTAGGCCGCGACGGGCTTCACCACGTCGGGGACGGACAGGCCCAGCTCGGCCAGGCGGCTCTCGACGACGCCCACGGCACTCACTCCGCGGGGCGCTTGAGGAAGGCGATGAGCCCGCCCTGCGCGTTCGTGTGGATGGCGACGAGCTCCCAGCCGTCCTCGCCGAAGTTGTTGAGCATGAGGGCCTCGTTGTGGAGCGGGATCGGCGCCACCTGGTACTGCCACTTGGTCATGCCCGCACCCTACTGGCCCGCCCCGGACGCGACACCGCCCCCGACGCAGGTGCGTCGGGGGCGGTCCGGCCGTGGTGCGGCGAGCGGGGCGAGGAGCGTCAGCGCTTCTCGGTCGTCGTCGCGGAGAGGTTGATCGAGTCGTCCTCGTGGATCTCGTTGGCGACCTCGCGGGCCAGCCAGCGGCGCTTGCGGCGCTCGATGGCCTTGTGCTCGCCCAGGAGGGCCTTGGCCAGCGCGATCATCATCAGGATCATCACGATGCTGAACGGCACCGCCACCAGGATCGACATCGTCTGCAGCGCCCCGAGTCCACCGGCGAGCAGCAGCACGGCGGCGACCAGGCCCTCCATCGTGGCCCAGAAGGCACGGCTCCAGCGCGGCGGGTTGGTGTTGCCGCCCTCGGAGAGCATGTCGACCACGAACGAGCCGGAGTCGGAGCTGGTCACGAAGAAGACCACGATCAGGACGATCGCGACCACGCTGAGCACGGTGCCCGCGGGCAGCTTGTCGAGCATCTCGAACAGCGCGGTGTTGGAGTTGACCGTGCCGTCGGCGCTGATCAGACCGCCCTGGCCGTAGACCTCGCGGTAGAGGGCGGAGCCGCCCAGGACCGAGAACCACAGGAACGTGACCAGGGTCGGCACCAGCAGGACGCCGGCGACGAACTCACGGACGGTGCGACCGCGGGAGATGCGGGCGATGAAGACGCCGACGAAGGGCGCCCAGCTGATCCACCAGCCCCAGTAGTAGGTCGTCCAGGACGACAGGAAGCTCGCGCCCGCGTCACCCGTGAACGGGCGGACGTTGAACGCCATCTGGAAGAAGTTCTGCAGGTACGACCCGATCTGGGTGACGAAGTCGCTGAGCAGGAAGACGGTCGGGCCGAGCACCAGGACGGCCGCGAGCAGCAGGGCCGCGACGACCAGGTTGATGTTCGAGAGCAGCTTGATGCCCTTGTCGACGCCCGAGAGCACCGAGGCGAGGGCGAACGCGGTGATGACCGCGATCAGCACCACGAGGATCGGCGTGGTGGCCTCGTCGAGGACACCGAGGAAGGCCAGGCCGCTGCCGACCTGGCTCACGCCGAGGCCGAGCGAGGTGGCGACGCCGAACAGGGTGCCGACGATGGCGATGACGTCGACGACGTCACCCCAGACGCCCAGGATGCGCTTGCCGAACAGCGGCTCGAGCGCGTAGCGGATCGAGATCGGGCGGCCCTTGCGGTGCACCGCGTAGGCGATGGCGAGGCCGACGACCACGTAGATGGCCCAGGCGTGCAGGCCCCAGTGCAGGAACGTGATGTCCATGGCGGTGCGCGCGGTGGCACCGATGGTGCTGGAGTCGGTGCCGGGCACCGGGCTCGCGAGGTAGTTCAGCGGCTCGGCGACGCCCCAGTAGACGAGGCCGATGCCCATGCCGGCCGCGAACAGCATCGCGAACCAGCTCATGAGGCCGAACTCGGGCTCCTCGTCGTCGGTGCGGCCGAGCACGACCTGACCGACGGGTGCGGCCATCAGCCACAGCGAGAAGAAGACGAAGGAGGAGACCAGGGCGATGTAGTACCACCCGATGTCCTGCACGACGGTGTTGTTCACCTTGGTGATGAAGTCGCCGAAGGGGCCGGGCACGACCAGGGCGACGACGACGAGCGCCAGGATGATGCCGGCGGAGGGCAGGAACACCCGGGGCGCGGCGAGGAGGCCGCGGTGCTCGGGCTCCTGCGGCGGGCGGAGGTCGCCCGAGCCGTCACGCTCGGGCTGGTCGCCCATCTCGGCGACTCGGTCTGTCGGAGGACTGCTGGTCATGGAACCTCTCCATCGGGGGGACAACGGCCGTTGACACTGATTGCCCGAACCGGCTAGGGCCAATCACCCGCGGCGCGACTTTTACTCAGGTCACTCTCAGGACCCGGCGCACACGGCAGGGCGCGGACGGGGCGGACGCCTCACCCGTCAGGGGGCACGAAACCGCCTCCGACCTGGCACGACACCGACTCCGAGAACGTCGGGCAGCGCGGTCGAACAGCCATCCACCCTGCCGGTCCAGACCGCTGGAGTCACATCGGCGACACCTGTCATGCCCGTCCCGACAGGTCCGGTGGCCCGCCTCACGCGGGCCCGGAGCACCCACCCCGAAGGCCACCCGCGCCCGCGGCGGCCGCCCTAGGCTGGGCTCGTGACCTCCCCCTGGCCCCGCGCCCGACTGCACGTGGTGACGGGCAAGGGCGGCACCGGCAAGTCCACCGTGGCCGCGGCGCTGGCGCTGGCGCTGGCCTCCCACGGCAAGCAGGTCCTCCTGTGCGAGGTCGAGGGCCGCCAGGGCATCGCCCGGATGTTCGACGTCGACCCCCTGCCCTACGCCGAGACCCGGATCGCCACCGGGCTGCGCGACGAGCGGGGTCCCGGCAGCGTGCACGCGCTCAACATCGACCCCGAGGCCGCCCTGCTGGAGTACCTGGCCATGTACTACCGCCTCGGCCGGGCGGGCAAGGCGCTGGAGAAGTTCGGCGTGGTCGAGTTCGCCACCACCATCGCCCCCGGCGTGCGCGACGTGCTGCTCACCGGCAAGGTCTACGAGGCCGTGCACCGCAACGCGCGCAACCGTGGGGCGACCGAGTACGACGCCGTCGTCCTCGACGCCCCGCCCACGGGACGGATCTCCCAGTTCCTCGGGGTCTCGGACGAGGTCGCGGGGCTGGCCAAGGTCGGGCCGGTGAAGAAGCAGGCCGACCAGATGATGTCGCTGTTCCGCTCCCCGCGCACCGCCGTCCACCTCGTCACCGTGCTGGAGGAGATGCCCGTGCAGGAGACCGCCGACGGCATCGCCGAGCTGCGCCGCCACGGGCTGCCCGTGGGCGGGGTGGTGGTCAACCAGGTGCGCCCGCACGACGTCTCGGACGACGACCTCGCGCTCGCCCTGGCCGGCCGGCTCGACAAGGAGGCGCTGGGCCGCGAGCTCGAGCACGCCGGCGTGCGGCCCACCAAGGTGCTCCTGGACGGCCTCGCCTCCGAGGCCCGTGACCACGCCGAGCGCCGCGCGCTCGAGGACGCGCAGCGCGAGGTGGTCGCCGACCTCGACGTGCCGGTCGCCGAGCTGGGCCGGCTCCCCGGCGGCGTCGACCTCGGTGCCCTCTACGAGCTGGCCGCCGACCTGCGCGGGCAGGGGTTCGCGTGAGCCGGCAGGAGCGGGTCGGTCCCCAGGGTCGGCGCACCGACCCCGCCGGCGTCCTCGACGTGGACGCGCTGCTGGACGACCGCGCCACCGGGATCATCGTGTGCTGCGGGTCGGGCGGCGTCGGCAAGACGACCACGTCGGCCGCCCTGGCCCTGCGCGCGGCCGAGCGGGGCCGCCGCGTCGTGGTGCTGACCATCGACCCCGCGCGTCGGCTCGCGCAGTCGTTGGGAATCGAGAAGCTCGACAACACCCCGCGCCCCGTCGTCGGGATCGACGAGAGCGCCGGCGGCGGCCTCGACGCGATGATGCTGGACATGAAGCGCACGTTCGACGACGTCGTGCTCGGCCAGGCCGGCCCGGAGCGCGCCCGCGCGATCCTGGAGAACCCGTTCTACGTGGCCCTCTCGAGCTCGTTCGCGGGCACGCAGGAGTACATGGCCATGGAGAAGCTGGGGCAGGTCCGGGCGCAGGCCCGCGCGGAGGGCACCTACGACCTGATCGTCGTGGACACCCCGCCCTCGCGCTCGGCGCTGGACTTCCTCGACGCCCCCGAGCGGCTCTCCAGCTTCCTGGACGGCCGCTTCCTGCGGCTCATGCTCGCGCCGGCCAAGGGCCCGGCGCGGCTGATGACGGCCGGCCTCGGGCTGGTGACGGGCGCGCTGACCAAGATCCTCGGCGCCCAGATCCTCACCGACCTGCAGACCTTCGTGGCCG
This sequence comes from Nocardioides bruguierae, assembly GCF_023554635.1. NCBI lineage: Bacteria > Bacillati > Actinomycetota > Actinomycetes > Propionibacteriales > Nocardioidaceae > Nocardioides > Nocardioides bruguierae. Next base: position 42,510 of record NZ_JAMJPH010000035.1, on the reverse strand, counting down.
CGCTCGACACCGTCTTCGGCGGGTTCCGGGCCCGCGCGCAGCAGACCTACTCCCTGCTCCAGGCCGAGGAGACGGCCTTCGTGGTCGTCGCCGCGCCCGAGCCGGACGCGCTGCGCGAGGCCGCCTACTTCGTCGAGCGCCTCGACGGCGACGCGATGCCGCTCGCGGGCATGGTCGTGAACCGCACGACCCCGGAGCCGCGCAGCAAGCTGTCGGCCGAGGAGGCGCGGGCCGCCGTCGAGCGTCTGCGTGGACGACGGCAGGGCGGCCTGGCCGCGGGGCTGCTGCGCCTGCACGCCGACCGGTGGTCGGCCGTGCGCCGCGAGCAGCAGCTGTGCAGCCGCTTCACCGCTGCGCACCCCGACGTGGCCACCACGCAGGTGGCCGCGCTGCCCGGCGACGTGCACGACCTCAAGGGCCTGCGCCGGGTGGGCGCGCTGCTGGCTCGCGCCTGAGCCCGGTGCCGGCGACGTTGCCGGGCACCGGGACGCACGCGTGCCACCCGCCACCGGGAGGCGGCGGGTGGTCCGGGGCGGACCGGCCTGGAGGTGTGTCGGTCGGCCGCGGATCAGCGTGTCAGCGAGCCGGGCCGGTCGCGGGTCGCGACCGGGTGGTGCGGTGCTGCGGTGGTGCTGGTGTTGCGGTGGTGCGCTGGGCCGGCCTGGGGGGCCGGCCGGTTCAGCGACCGACCGGAGCGGCCGTGCGCGTCGGAGCGCTCGGGTTGGTGCGTGCCGTCTCGAGCACCTGGCGCCACGAGGACGCCGGCTTGCGACGGAGCAGGGCACGGCGCTCACGCTCCGTCATGCCGCCCCACACGCCCCACTCGATCTGGTTGTCGAGGGCCTCTGCGAGGCACTCGGTGCGGACGGGGCAACCGCCGCACATCATCTTCGCCTTGTTCTGCTCGGCGCCGCGCACGAACAGTTCGTCCGGCTGCGCCTCTCGGCAGGCCGCCTCAGGCGCCCAGTCTTCAACCCACATGATGTCGTCCCCACATCATTCCAGGGGCCCGCGACCTCCACCCCCATGGCGGTCGTCGGACCCGTTACTTGTCCCTGGTTAAAGTTAAACCGCCGTCGTGCCGACCTTTGCAGGCACGAATTGCCCAAACCTTCTAGTCCGATATGACTAGTCCGAGTGCACCCCCGGAACCCTGGGGGATCACCGCCGGGCGACCGTCGCGTTACGGCAACGTTTCAGAACGCTGCAACACCCGTTGCAACCGTTCCCGACCTGGATTCTGACCAGGTCAGACACCCACCGGGGTTCCGGGCCATGCCGCTCACCCCTGCGGGCTGACCCACAGGGCCACCCAGGCCGGGCGCAGGTTTCACCGGACGCCGGTGCACGGCCGTGGCCACGACGGCCTCGGCCCGCCCGGTCCGGGTGGTACCCCCACCTCCCCGACCGGGCCAGCCCGACCGGGCCGGGGCCCCGCGGAGGCCCCGTGGACGAACCTGTGAGACGCCTGCGCGGGTCCTCCGCCGGGGCGGCCGCGACGACGCGGCCAGGCTGGGGGTGCTCCCGTACCCTTGCGCCCATGTCCGCTTCCCGCACCGCGGCCCGGATCACCTCCCACCTCGGGGTGATGGTCGCCGTCTCCGTCGTGCTCGGCGTCGTCGTCGCCGGTCTCGCCATCCCGTTCGCCGGCCTCGTGGGCCTGAGCGCGCAGGGTGTCGCCGAGACCATGGACGACCTCCCCGAGGAGCTGGAGACCGGCGACCTGGCCCAGCGCACCACCATCCTCGACGTCGACGGCAACACGATCGCGACGCTGTACGACCAGAACCGTGTCGAGGTGCCGCTGCGGCAGGTCTCGCGCACGATGGTCAAGGCGATCCTCTCGATCGAGGACTACCGGTTCTACGAGCACGGCGCGCTGGACGTGAAGGGCACGCTGCGTGCCTTCGTGACCAACCAGGCCTCGGGCGGCACCGTCCAGGGCGGTTCGTCGATCACGCAGCAGCTGGTGAAGCAGACCCTGATCAACCAGGCGGCGACCGAGGAGGAGCAGGCGGCGGCCACGGCGGACACCTACGCGCGCAAGCTCACCGAGCTGCGGTACGCGGTCGCGCTGGAGGAGCAGCACTCCAAGGACTGGATCCTCGAGCGCTACCTCAACATCGTCTACTTCGGCGACGGCGCCTACGGCATCCAGGCGGCGGCCAAGCACTTCTTCAACGTCAACGCCAAGGACCTCAACGTCAAGCAGTCGGCGATGCTCGCCGGCATGGTCAAGAACCCCTACGGGTACGACCCGACCAACGACAAGGCCCGCGCCAAGGACCGTCGTGACGTCGTCATCCAGCGGATGGCGGACCTGTCGGTGATCAGCCAGAAGCGGGCCGCCAAGCTGCGCAAGCAGGGCCTGGGCCTGGACGTGCAGAAGAACCAGAACGGCTGCGTCTCCGCGACCGCCCCGTTCTTCTGCGACTACGTCGTCAACTACCTGGTCGCCGACTCCGACCTGGGGCGCTCCGAGAAGGCGCGTCGTCGCCTGCTCTACACCGGCGGCCTCACCATCCAGACGACGCTGGACATGGACTTCCAGAACGCCGCGGACACCTCCGTCTCCAACGCCGTGCAGCCGACCGACGGGGCCATCGGCGGCCTGGCCATGGTCGAGCCGCTGACCGGTGACGTGAAGGCGCTGGCGCAGTCCCGTCCGATGGGCCGGAAGAAGAAGCAGGGCGAGACCTACCTGAACTTCGTGGTGCCCAAGGAGTACGGCGACTCCAACGGCTTCCAGCCGGGCTCGACGTTCAAGCCGTTCGTCCTGGCCACCGCCATCGAGCAGGGCATCCCGCTGAACACGCAGATCGCCTCGCCGCAGACGATCACCCTGCCGATCAGCTCCTTCCGCGACTGCAGCGGCCCGATCCAGAGCACCCAGGACTACGAGGTCAACAACTCCACGGGCTACGGCACCTACACGCTCTACACGGGCACCCAGCAGTCGGTGAACACGTTCTTCGTGCAGCTCGAGCAGCGCGTCGGCATCTGCAAGCCCTACAACCTCGCGGTGAAGATGGGCATCCAGAACCTCAAGGGCAAGACCGCCCGCAGCCTGTACGAGGTGCCGGCCTTCACCCTGGGCGTCGCCGACACCAGCGTGCTGGAGATGGCCGAGGCCTACGCGACCTTCGCCGGTCGCGGCGTCCACTGCGACTCGCGCCCGGTCACCTCGATCACCGGCCCGAACGGCAACACGGTCAAGGAGTACGACTCCAGCTGCGAGCGGGTCATGCAGGCCACGACCGCCGACGGCGTCGCGGACGTGCTCCGCGGCGTCATCGAGGGCGGCTTCGCCTCCGCCCAGGCGCTCGACCAGCCCGCGGGCGGCAAGACCGGTACCACCCAGAGCGGCCGCGCCGTCTGGTTCGCCGGCTTCACCCGCAACATGGCGGCCGTCTCGATGGTGGCCGGCGTGAACAACCTCGGCCAGCCCGAGTCGCTGGTGGGCAAGTACCTCAACGGCCGCTACGTGGCCTCGGCCTCGGGCTCCACCTACGCCGCGCCGATCTGGGGCGACGCGATGAAGGCGATCGACGACCAGCTGGCGAACGAGAACTTCGTGGCTCCCACCGACGCGGTCGTCAACGGTGTGCAGACGACCGTCCCCTCGGTCTCCGGCATGACCATCGAGACCGCCCGCCAGACGCTGAAGGACGCCGGCTTCGGCGTCTCCGTCGGCAGCTCGGTGAACTCCTCGCTCTCGGCCGGCCTGGTGGCCTACAGCTCCCCGGGCGGCGGCAGCACCGCCGCGGAGAACTCCTTCGTCATCCTCTACCCCTCCAACGGCGTCCCGCCGGTCGTGAACACCCCCAGCACCGGTGGCAACAACGACGGCGGCAACAACAACGGTGGGAACGACGGCGGCGGCAACAGCGGCGGCAGCAACAACGGGAACGGCGGCAACAACGGGAACGGCAACGGCGGGGGCAACAACGGCGGCGGCAACAACGGCTAGCCGCCACCCCGCCTGACGCGACAGGGCCCCGGACCGATCATCGGTCCGGGGCCCTGCTCGTCCTGCGGTCGACGCCCTCGGTCGCCGCCTCGGTCTCAGGAGGCGCCGAGCTGCTTCTTCACCTCGGCGGCCACCGCGCCGCCGTCCGCGCGACCCTTGGTCTGCTTCTGCACCACGCCCATCACCTTGCCCATGGCGCGCATCCCCTCGCCGGCGGCGCCGGTGGACTCCACCGCGGCCGCGACGATCGCGGCGACCTCCTCGTCGGTCAGCTGCTCGGGCAGGTACTCGGCGATGACGCCGGCCTCGGCCTCCTCGCGCTGCGCGGACTCGGCCCGTCCGCCCTCGGCGAAGGCGGACGCGGCCTCGCGGCGCTTCTTCGCCTCGCTGGTCAGCACGGTGACGACCTCGTCGTCGGTGAGCACCTTGGCGCTCTTGCCCGCGACCTCGGCGTTGGTGACGGCGGACAGGACCATCCGCAGGGTGGAGGACCGCAGCTCGTCGCGTGCCTTCATGGCGGCGGTGAGGTCGGTGCGGAGACGGTCCTTGAGAGTGGTCATGGGCGCCATTGTGGCAGCCTGGCCTCGTGCGACACACGTCGATTCCCGCCCCGCCGCGCCTGCTGCGCGACGCGCTGGCCCGACCGCTGCCCACCCCCGGCCCCGCCGTGCTCGCGGGCCTCGGCCTGGCGGCGGCCGGCGGCGCCGCGCTGGCCGCCGGCGCCGCCGAGGCCCGCCGGTACACCCTGCGCCGCCACCGACTGCCGGTGCTGCCCGCCGGGGCGGACCCGATCCGCGTGCTGCACCTCTCCGACATCCACCTCACCCCGGGCCAGGAGCGCAAGCGGGACTGGCTGACGCGGCTCTCCGCGCTGCCCGTGGACCTCGTGGTCAACACCGGCGACAACCTCTCCCACCAGCGTGCGGTCGGCCCGCTGGTCGAGGCCCTCGGCCCGCTCCTGGATGCGCCGGGCGTCTTCGTCCTGGGCTCCAACGACTACTTCGAGCCGCGCGTGCGCAACCCGTTCCAGTACCTGCTGCCCGACACCGGCAAGCGGCGCACCGACGTGCCGGAGCTGCCGTGGCGGCACATGGCCGCCACGTTCACCGGTCGCGGGTGGCTGGACCTCACCAACACCACGGGGCGGTTGAGCGTGAAGGGTGTCGACCTGGCCTTCGCGGGGGTCGACGACCCGCACCTGGCCTACGACGACCTCGCCGCGGTCGACGACGCCGCACCCGTGGACGCCGGCGTGCGGCTCGCCGTCGCGCACGCGCCGTACCTGCGCGTGCTGGACCACTTCGCGCAGCGCGGGTGGGACGCGATCCTGGCCGGCCACACCCACGGCGGCCAGGTCTGCCTGCCGAACGGCCGGGCGCTCACCACCAACTGCGACCTCGACAACGCGCGCGCCCGCGGACTGCACCGGCACCCGGCCGACTCCCGGCCCGGCGACCCCGCCTCGTCCTGGCTGCACGTGTGCGCGGGGCTCGGCACCAGCCCCTTCGCCCGGGTGCGCGTCGCCTGCCGCCCGGAGGCCGTCCTGCTGACCCTGGAGCCGGTGGCCTGAGCGGGCGCGGGCCGACCCGTCCAGGGATGCTCCCCGATTGGGGGCCGACCACGCCGCTGGGCTATGCTCCCGTGCTTGTGAGCCACCGTTGGTGGAGCACATCGGGCTGTGGCGCAGCTTGGTAGCGCGCCTCGTTCGGGACGAGGAGGCCGCAGGTTCAAATCCTGTCAGCCCGACCCTCAGGTGCCCCGGCACCGACAGCAGGGCCCGGACCCACGAGAGTGGGTCCGGGCCCTGCGTGCGTCTGTCCTCCCCCCTCCCCCCGGGCCCACCGCGGGACCCCTGGGCGTATGTCCTCGCACCGTGGCGCGTGCCACACTGCGGGCATGCCTGACTCCGAGCGCGACAAGCTCGCCGCGCCCAGCCTCGGGCGCCTGCTCGGCCGCCGCCGCGGCGCCGACGCCGCGGCCGACGAGGACGCGGCGGACGAGGGCGCCCCGGGCCCCGGGGGGACGTCGGGCCCGGACGCGGCCACGACCGAGCAGCCGACCCTCGTCCAGCCGGCGCCGGAGCGCGAGCCCGTCGCCGAGGCCCGGCCCCAGCCCGTCCCCCAGCCCGACCCCCAGCCCGAGCCTGCGGGCCCCGGGCGCCGCGAGCGTGCGGGAGCGGCGCTGGCGGCGGGCCTGGAGGGCGCCCGAGGCCTGTCCCCGGCCGCCGTGGCTCCGCTCGCAGGGCTCGGCTCCGGGGCGGTCATGGTCGCGCTGGTGGCACTCTCCTCCCAGGGCTGTCGCGCGGCGCTGGGCTCGAGCAGCTGCGGCACGGGCTTGGGAGCCACGCTGCTGGTGCTCGCGCTGGTCGCGGGGGTCGTGGCCGGCGGGCTGCTGCTGCGGCTCGTCTCCGCACCCCAGGCGGTCGCGACGGCCCTGCTGGGCACCGGCGCCACCGCGGTCGTCGCCGTGCTGCTCGCGGACCGGCTGCCCAGCCCCTGGCTGCCCCTGCTGCTGCTCGTCGTCTCGGCCGTGGCCTACGCGGGCGCCCAGCGACTCACCGAGGCCGCGGAGTCCGCCTGAGCCGTCCCGCCTGCCGGGCGGGAGCCCACTCACGCGCGAGACTGGTTCGCATACCTGCACCACGATTTATATTCTGACTATTTCGCCCCCACTGTTCACGTGAGTGAATCCGACCCCTATGCTCCGGTGAGCCCGCCGATGTGACGGGCGTCTCCTGGAGAAGGAACCGTGATGCAGCCTCGTGCCGTCCGCCCACCCCGCTCCGCCGCCCTCGTGGCTCTGGCGGGGCTCCTCGCCGGCCTGCTCGGCGTGGTCCTGCCGCCGCCTGCGGCCGTCGCTGCCGACAGCGACGTGATCGCCTGGGTGGAGGTCGAGGACGGCGCCATCAGCGGCGGTCCGACGTTCAACTCCGGCGACCACGGCAACTTCTCCGGCACGGGCTCCTACACGTTCCGGGAGACCGGGATGACCTCGACCATGAACGTCACCGCGCCGGAGGCGGGCACGTACCCGGTCTACGTCCGCTACGCCGCGGGGCCGCTGGGCCCCGACGAGAACGTCACGCGGTCCATGGGGCTGCTCACCAACGGCGGCGACCGCCAGCAGCTGAGCCTGCCCATGACGAGCTACGAGAACTGGGAGGCCTGGGACTTCGTGGCCGCCGAGGTCAGCCTCCAGGCCGGGGCCAACACGCTCGCCCTCACGTGTGACCGCAGCATCGACTTCTGCCGCCTCAACTTCGACGCGATCCAGGTCGGGGGCACGGCGCCCGACCCGTGTGTGGCCACGGAGGCCTCCCCGGGCTGGACGAGCCTGTTCGACGGCACGTTCACGTCCTTCGACGGCTGGCGCAAGGCCGGGCTCGGAGGCTTCGGCCGGCAGACCGACTGCACGATCCTCAGCGTGCGCGGACGCGGCGCGACCTGGGCCACGCAGCAGCTGACGGCGCCCTACACGCTGCGCCTCGACTGGCTGCGCGAGGGCCTCAACGACGACTCCGCCGTGCACCTCGGCTCCACCAGCCGGGCCGGCGCCGACCCCGTGGGCGGGGTCTCCGTCCTCATCGGCGCCGACGGCGCGGGCATCCGCACCGCGGACGGGACGCTCCACTCCGCCGACGCGGAGGCCGCGACGGCCGAGCACCCCACGGGGCAGTGGAACACCTACACCCTCCGGGTGACCACGACGGGCGTCGAGGTGCTCCTCGACGACGTCGTGGTGAACGCGTGGTCCGGCACCCTGCCCACCACCGGCTTCATCGGCCTGCAGAACCGCGGCTCCACCGACCAGGTGCGCTTCCGCGACGTGCAGGTCCGTCCGGGCGTGGCACCGGTCGGCGTGACCGACTCCTACGCCACCGACGAGGACGTCACCCTCGAGGTCGACGCGCCGGGCGTGCTGTCCAACGACACCGACGCCGACGGCAGCCCGCTCACGGCCGCGGTCGTCGACCAGCCGGCGCACGGCGTCCTGACCCTGGCCGAGGACGGCTCGTTCACCTACGCCCCCGAGACGGGCTTCGTGGGGTCCGACGCGTTCACCTACGCCGCCTCCGACGGTGTGGAGAGCGCGGCCCCGACCACGGTGACGCTCACCGTCGCCGAGGTCGCCGACGCCACCGAGCTGAGCGCCACGGCGGAGGCGTTCGCCTACGGGCGCCGCGGCGCGGTCCGCGTGACCCTCGCCCCGTCGGCGAACGGTGGCGACGTCGAGGTGCTCGAGGGTGGGACGCTGCTGGGCAGCGTGCCCGTGGCGGACGGGGCCGCGGCGGTGCCGCTCCCCCGGAAGGCCCTGCGTCCGGGCCTGCACGCGCTCACCGTCCGGTACACCGGCACGCCCGCCTGGGCGGCGTCGTCCACCGTCGTCGACGTCCGGGTGCGGAAGGCGCGCCCACGAATGACGGTGCGGGCGCCGCAGCGGATCAGCCTCGGCCGGCGCGCCCGCGTGCGGGTCGACCTGGCCGCGGGCCGCGGCGTGCCGGTGGCGGGCCGGGTCCGCCTGGCGGCGCCGGGGCTGGCCGTTCGGACGCAGCGTCTGCGCGGCGGCGAGACCACGTTCCGGCTGCCCCGCGCCCGGCACGTCGGCAGGCTGCGCCTCACCGTCACCTACCTCGGCAGTCGGCTCGTCGCGCGGACGACGCAGCGGGACGTCATCCGGGTCAGGCGCTAGCCGTCCCCCACCCGCGACGACAGCGGCCCCCGTCCTGGTGGACGGGGGCCGCTGTCGTCGGAGGGCGTCAGCGCGAGGCTGCGACCAGCTCGGCGATCTGCACGGTGTTGAGGGCGGCGCCCTTGCGCAGGTTGTCGTTGCTGATGAACAGCGCGAGGCCACGGTCGCCGTCGACGCCCGGGTCGGTGCGCAGGCGACCGACGTAGGACGGGTCCTTGCCGGCGGCGGCGAGCGGGTTGGGGATGTCGGCCAGCTCGACGCCCGGGGCGGCGGCGAGCAGCTCGGCGGCCCGCGCCGGGGTCATCGGACGCTCGAACTCGGCGTTGATCGCGAGCGAGTGACCGGTGAAGACCGGCACGCGCACGCAGATGCCCGAGACCTTGAGGTCCGGGATCCCGAGGATCTTGCGGGACTCGTTGCGGAGCTTCTGCTCCTCGTCGGTCTCGTTGAGGCCGTCGTCCACGAGGTTCCCCGCGAAGGGCAGGACGTTGTAGGCGATGGTCTTCTTGTAGACGCCCGGCTCGCCGAACGCCACGGCCTCGCCGTCGTAGGCGAGCTCCTTGGCCTTCTCGCCGGCGGTCGCGACGCCACCGGCCAGCTCCTCGACGCCGGCGATGCCGGAGCCGGAGACGGCCTGGTAGGTCGAGGCGATCAGGCGGACGAGGCCCGCCTCGGCGTGCAGCGGCTTGAGCACCGGCATCGCGGCCATGGTCGTGCAGTTCGGGTTGGCGATGATGCCCTGGCCCGCCTCGATGACGCCGGCGGCGGCCTCCGGGTTCACCTCGGAGACGACCAGCGGGATCGACGGGTCCTTGCGGAACGCGCTGGAGTTGTCGACCACGATGACGCCGGCCTCGGCGAACTTCGGGGCCAGGGCGCGCGAGGCGGTGGCGCCGGCGGAGAACAGCGCCACGTCCAGGCCCGCGGGGTCGGCCGTGGCGGCGTCCTCGACGACGACCTCCGTGCCCCGGTAGTCCAGGACCTTGCCCGCGGAGCGCGCGGAGGAGAAGAAGCGGATGCTCGCGACCGGGAAGTCCCGCTCGGCGAGGATCTGGCGCATCGCGACACCGACCTGGCCGGTGGCGCCGACGACGCCGATGTGCAGACCGTCGCTCATCGCCCGGTACCTCCGTAGACCACGGCCTCGACCTCGGTGGCGTCCAGGTCGAACGCGGTGTGCGTCGCGCGGACGGCGGTGTCGACCTGCTGCTCGGCGACGATCACCGAGATGCGGATCTCCGAGGTGGAGATCATCTCGATGTTCACCCCGGCGGAGGCCAGCGCGGTGAAGAACTTGGCGGTGATGCCGGGGTGGCTGCGCATGCCGGCGCCGATGAGGGAGACCTTGCCGACGCGGTCGTCGTAGAGCAGCTTGTCGTAGCCGACCTCGTCCTGGATGCGGGCCAGCGTCGACATGGCGCCCTGGCCGTCGTCGCGGGGCAGCGTGAAGGAGATGTCGGTGAGCCCCGTGGAGGCGGCCGACACGTTCTGCACGACCATGTCGATGTTCACCTCGCTGTTGGCGAGGGTCTCGAAGATGCGCGCGGCCTCGCCCACCTTGTCGGGCACGCCGACCACGGTGATCTTGGCCTGGGACCGGTCGTGCGCCACGCCGGAGATGATCGCCTGCTCCACGTCAGAGGCTCCGTCCTGCTCGGATTCGGGGGTGATCCAGGTGCCCTCGACGTAGTCGAAGGAGGTGCGCACGTGGATCGGGACGTTGTACCGGCGCGCGTACTCCACGCAGCGCAGGTGGAGGACCTTCGCGCCGCTGGCCGCCATCTCGAGCATCTCCTCGGTGGAGACGCGGTCGAGCTTGCGGGCCGCGGGGACGATCCGGGGGTCGGCCGAGAAGACGCCGGCCACGTCGGTGTAGATCTCGCAGACCTCGGCACCCAGCGCGGCGGCGAGCGCCACGGCGGTGGTGTCGGAGGCGCCACGGCCCAAGGTCGTGACGTCCTTGGTGTCCTGCGAGACACCCTGGAAGCCGGCCACGATGGCCACGGCCCCCGTCTTCAGCGCGCCCTCGATGCGGCCCGGCGTGATGTCGATGATCTTCGCCCTGCCGTGCACCGAGTCCGTGATGACGCCGGCCTGCGAGCCCGTGAACGACTGTGCCTCGTACCCGAGCTGGGTCACGGCCATCGCCAGCAGCGCCATGGAGATGCGCTCACCGGCGGTGAGCAGCATGTCCAGCTCGCGCGGCGGCGGCAGGGGTGTCACCTGCTGCGCCAGGTCTCGCAGGTCGTCCGTCGTGTCGCCCATCGCGGAGACGACCACGACGACGTCCTTGCCCTGCTTGCGCGTGTTCACGATCCGCTGGGCGACGCGCTTGATGCCGTCCGCGTCGGCCACGGAGGACCCGCCGTACTTCTGCACGACAATGCTCACGAGGAGCTCCTCTTCGGTTCCGCCGGTCCGGGCGAGGGAGACTTTCCCCTGCGCCCGAGGCCGCTCGTCCCCGCCGCGCGTGGGGCGCGCAGGGGCTCGCCGAGCGGGCCAGGGACGAAGTCTACCGAGCGTCGGGGCCGGTGCTCTCCAACATCTCATTCGCGACGGCCACCTGGTCGGCGTCCACCACGACCTCGGCGTCGAGCCGGTCGTGGGCGACGACCGAGAGCAGGGCGTTGAGCGCCGCGCCGGCCAGGTTGCCCCACGAGGAGACGTAGGAGAACTGCCACCACCACAGGGCCTCGGCCACGTTGCCCTGCTGGTAGTGGCGCAGGCCCGTGTCGAGGTCGGTGGCGATGGAGGTGAGGTCGTCGGAGAGCTGGCTCTCCACGACGTCCGGCACGTACGGGTCGAACACGAAGCCGTAGGTGTCCACCCCGCCGAGCATGTCGGCGAGGCTCAGGCGCATGTCGTCGAGGTCCGGCTCGGGGCCGACGTCCGGCTGGTACTCCGAGCGCGGCGTGAAGTCCCGCTGGGCGCCCAGGCGTGCACCGGCGAGGAGCACCTGGCTGATCTCCAGCAGCAACAGCGAGACGGCTCGTCCGCCGTCGCGCTCGGTGGCCATGGCGCGCAGCGCCACGAGGAAGCCGCCGACGGTGTCGGCGATGTCCTGGGCGAGCGCCCGGTCCTGGGCGTCGAGGACCACGGGCCCGGTGCCCGCGCTGTTCTCCGTCATTGTGCTGCCCGCCTCCCAGCAAAGGCTCGTCCGAGGGTGACCTCGTCGGCGTACTCGAGGTCGCCGCCTACCGGCAGTCCACTCGCCAGGCGCGTCACGCGCAAGTCCATCACCGTGAGCATCCGGGTGAGGTACGTCGCCGTGGCCTCGCCCTCGAGGTTCGGGTCCGTGGCGAGGATGACCTCGGTGACCGTGCCGTCGGCCAGGCGCGTCATCAGCTCGCGCACGTGCAGCTGGTCGGGGCCGATGCCGTCGATCGGGCTGATCGCCCCGCCCAGCACGTGGTAGCGGCCCTTGTACTCCCGGGTGCGCTCGATCGCGACGACGTCCTTGTACTCCTCCACCACGCACAGGACGGACGGGTCGCGCCGCGGGTCACGACAGATGCGGCACGTGTCCTCCTCGGTGACGTTGAAGCACACGGTGCAGAACTTCACCTTGGCCTTGACCTCGATCAGGACGTCGGCGAGCCGCCGGACGTCCGTCGGGTCGGCCTGCAGGAGGTGGAAGGCGATCCGCTGAGCGGACTTCGGACCCACGCCCGGCAGTCGGCCGAGCTCGTCGATCAGGTCCTGGACGACGCCCTCGTACAAGCGCGTGCTCCTCTCGGGGCGGCCGGGTCACCCGGCCGGGAAGGGTCAGAAACCGAAGCCGCCGGAGCCGGGCGTGCGCCCGCCGGGGAGTCCGTCGGCGCCGGGCATGCCCGGCATGCCGCCGGCGAGCGGGCCGAGCGCGTCCTGGGCGTTGCGGTCGGCCTGGGCCTTGGCGTCGCGGTAGGCGGCGACCACGAGGTCACCCAGCTCGGAGAGGGAATCCGCGTCCGTGCCCTCCAGGACGCCCTCCTTCAGGTCCACGCCCACCAGGTCGCCGGTGCCGCTCACGGTGACGTTGACGGCCCCGCCGGCCACGCTGCCCGTCACGACGGCCTCGGCCAGCCGCTTCTGGGTCTCCATCAGCTGCTCCTGCATGGCCTGGGCCTGCTGGAGCAGGGCGCCCATGTCGAAGCCGCCCTCGCCGCCCATGCCCTCGAACGGGTTCTGCGTCATCGCACTCTCCGTGGTGTGTCGGTGTCGTTGCCGGCCCCCGGGACCGACCTCTGCGTCCGGCGCGACGGCCGGCCCTGCCGGACCAGTGTGCCCTCCGGGCGGCTGCCCGGTCCGCGACCGGCCCGTGGCGTGCTGCTCACTGGTGCCGGATCTCCTCGATGACCTTGGCCCCCAGCTCGCGGGCCAGCAGCTCGGCGCCGGCCAGGTCGTCGGTCTCGGCGTCCTCGTCGTCCATCGTCACGTCGGCGTCCGGGTCGTGCGTGGGCGCGGCCGGTTCCTCCGCGGCGGCCGGGCCGGATCGGGTCGCCTGGATCGCGCTGCGCGCCGCGGAGATCCCGCCGCTGCCGAGCCGGCGGGCGGTGGGCTGCCCCGCCGCGTCCGGTGCCGGCGCCTCGGGGCGGCCCCGTCCGGACCGCCCGTCGTCGGGCGGCAGGTCCTCGGTCGGCTCGCCGTCGGCCCACGAGGGCGGCTCGGCGTCCGCCCAGGCGGGACGGGACTCCTCCGGTGCGGCCGCGGTCCGCCCCGGCCGCTGGTCCGTCTCGCGGGTCGCCGGCGGCGCGGTGTCGTCGGCCCAGGCGGGGGGACGCTCCGCCGCCGGGGCGGCCTGCTCGGCCGGGCGCTGGTCGGGGCGGGCCCGGCCCTCGGGCTCGCCCCGGCCACGCTGCGAGGAGGCGTCCGGTGCCGACTCCGTCGACGGGGCGGCCGGCCGCGGCGCCGCGGCTGGTGCGGGCTCGGGCGCGCGGGCGGCCGGGCGGGTCACGACCGGACCGTCGGGGCTGGCCCCGGGGTCGACGATGGTCTCGATCCGCCAGTCCATCCCGACGACGTCGATGGCCGCCTGGCGGACGATCTCCGCGCTGCCGCCGGAGTCGAAGGAGGCCCGGGCGCCGGTGTTCGCGAACCCGAGGGTCAGCGTCTTCGCGTCCACGGCGACGACCTGGGCGTTCGTGGTCAGGTGGATCCACGTCACGCGGCGTCGCTGCTTGGTCGCCTCGACGATGTCGGGCCACAGCCGGCGCACCTCGACCAGGCTCAGCCCCGCGGCGGGCTCGGCAGCGGGCTCAGCGGGGTCAGCGACCGGCTCGGCGACCGGCTCGGCCGCCGAAGACTGGGGCACGGCCGGGGCCGGGCGGTCGGGCACGGCCCACGGATCGTCCTGCGGCGCCGGGGGCGCTGCGGTCTCCGGGGCTGCGGGCGCCACGGCTCCCGCGGGTCCGGCAGCGGGGGCACGCGTCTCCTCGGCGGGCTGCCGCTCGACCGGGGTCTGCGGTGCCGGAGCCTGCTGGGCCGGAGCCTGCTGGGCCGCAGCCTGCGGCGCCGGGGCCGGCGGAGCGGCGGGGATGCGCGTCTCCTCCGGCAGCACCGGGGTGATCGACTCGGCCGGCGGCTCAGGAGCGTGGGACTGCGCCGGGACCGGTCGAGGCCGGTCCTGCGCGGGGGCGCTGGGGGCGTGGTGCGCGGGCGCGCTGACCTGACCCGAGACCGACATGCGCCGCTCGACCCGGTCCAGCCGGGCCGCCAGGCCGTCGGTGCCGTGGTCGGCACCGGGCAGCAGCACCCGGGCGCAGATGAGCTCGAGCAGGAGGCGCGGGGCGGTGGCGCCGCGCATCTCGGTCAGACCGGCGGCCACGATGTCCGCGGCGCGGGTGAGGTCGGCGGCACCGAAGCGGGAGGCCTGCCCGACCAGTCGCTCGCCGGCGTCCTCGGAGACGTCGATGAGGCCCGAGGCGGGCGCATCCGGGACGGCGGCCACGATGACGAGGTCCCGCAGGCGACGCAGGAGGTCCTCGGTGAAGCGGCGCGGGTCCTGCCCGGTCTCGATCACCTTGTCCACGACGCCGAAGACCGCGGCTCCGTCGGCGGCGGCGAACGCGTCGACCACCTCGTCGAGCAGCGAGTCGGGCGTGTAGCCGAGCAGGCCGGTGGCCAGCTGGTAGGTCACGCCCTCGGGCCCGGCGCCGCCGAGCAGCTGGTCGAGCACGGAGAGGGTGTCGCGGGCGGAGCCGCCGCCGGCGCGCACGACGAGCGGGATCGCGGCCTGCTCGATGCCGACGCCCTCGAGGTCGCAGAGCTCGGTCAGGTAGCTCGAGAGCAGCCGCGGCGGGATCAGCCGGAACGGGTAGTGGTGGGTGCGCGAGCGGATGGTGCCGAGCACCTTCTCCGGCTCGGTGGTGGCGAAGATGAACCGCAGGTGCGGCGGGGGCTCCTCGACGAGCTTGAGCAGGGCGTTGAAGCCCTGCGTGGTGACCATGTGGGCCTCGTCGATGATGTAGACCTTGTAGCGGCTCTTCACCGGCGCGAAGAACGCCTTCTCGCGCAGGTCACGGGCGTCGTCGACACCACCGTGCGAGGCCGCGTCGATCTCGATGACGTCGATCGAGCCGGGACCCCCGCGGGCCAGGTCGCGGCAGGACTCGCACTGCCCGCACGGCTCGGGGGTCGGCCCCTGCTCGCAGTTGAGCGCGCGGGCGAGGATGCGGGCGGAGGTGGTCTTGCCGCAACCGCGCGGACCCGAGAACAAGTAGGCGTGGTTGACCCGGTTGTTGGCCAGGGCCGCACGCAGCGGACCGGTCACGTGGTCCTGCCCGATGACCTCGGCAAAGGTCTCGGGCCGGTAGCGGCGGTACAGGGCGAGGGGCGACTCCACACGCAGACCCTAACGAGCCCGACCGACAGTCGCCGTGCCGCCGAGGTCAGCGCTGTGGAGGAGGGCGCCGGACCGACGCCGGGCCGACGCCGGGCCGGCCCCTGGGAGCCTCACCGGGAGCGGCGACGGCCGCTCGACCGGGGCCGCGGCCAGGAACGAGAAGGCCCCCCACGCACCCGACAGAGCTCACTTACCCTTGCTGCGTTTCCGCCCTGGGGGAGTTGGGCGAGATGCCGCCACGTGGGGGGTTGCCCCCACTCTAGGCGAGCACCGACGAGCCGCCCAAGACGGGGGCCGTCCTCGGCGGCCCGGGCGGCTCGGTCCGCCGGATTTCGCGACCACAGGCGCTCACCGGTAACTTACGTCTCGGAGGTATCGCCTAGTGGCCTATGGCGCTCGCTTGGAAAGCGGGTTGGGTTAACAGCCCTCGGGGGTTCGAATCCCCCTACCTCCGCCGCAGCCGAAGGCGCCGCACCAGCAGGTGCGGCGCCTTCGTCGTTCCCACGGTGCTGCGCGGTCCGGCCGGCCGGCTACCGCCTGCCCCGCTGCCCACCACGCAGCTCGCCACCACGCAGCACCGCGGCCGCCGAGAGGCGCGGGCCGGCCTCCACCAGGCGCAGCCAGGACGCCGGCACCGTCAGGGGCGTCGCCTCCCCCAGCCCCAGCGCGTCGGCCGCGTCGGGGCCGAGCCGGTGGCGGGTGCCGTCGGAGACCAACCAGGTCCACCCCGTGGCCGCGACCAGCGCCGCCCGGGGTCCGGTGCCCTCGGGCACGAGCCCCCACGCGGGCTCCTCGTCCGTGGACGCTGAGAGGCACAGGTCCGCGTCCCCGCCGACGACGGGGACGGCGGCCGGCCACCCGTCCGGGCGCAGCGCCGGCCCCAGGCCGCCGGCCGAGCCCTGCACCAGTCGGCCCGGCGACGTGGCCCGCGCCGGGAGGTCGCCGGCCAGGGCGGCCCACACGCGGGCGGCGAACCGGTCCAGGGGCCGCAGCGACCCCGCCGCGTCCACCACCCGGGACCCGGAGCGGGTGTGGTCCCCGACCCGGACGCCGGCGGGTCGGCCGGGCGCGGGTCGCCCGAGCCTGCCCCCAGCCACCACGTCGGCGAACGCCGCCGGGCTCAGCGGCGCACCGGTCGGCAGCAGCCCGACCCAGGCAGCGGGCACCGTGCGGGCCCAGCGAGCGGCGGGCTGACCGAGCGCGGCCAGCACCTCGTCGCTGCCCGGGGGCACCCGCAGGCGGACCAGCCCGCCCGCGCGGTCGGGCGTGACCAACCAGGTGACGTCGGTGCCGGCGGCGCGCACCAGCACGGCGCCCGTCGCGCTCCCCGTGCTCGCAGCGGACCCGGTGAGCGTCAGCGTGGCGCTCCCCCGGGCGCCGGCGCAGACCGTCCATCCGGTCGCGAGCTGGTCGGGCTCCGGGAGACGCGTGGGCGCGCCGGCGAGGCCGAGGGGCCTGCCCGTCGGGAGGGAGGCGAGCACGTCGGCGGGCGCGGTCACCGGGGACGCGGCGGCCTCGCCGAGCACGAGCCGCGCCGCGACCGCGTTGCCGACGGGGTGCAGCACGGCCGTCTGGTCCTGAGCGCCGGCCGCCGCGCCAGGAGGCGGGTCGAGCAGGGCGTAGGCCTGCCCGGCGGCGTCCAGCACGAGCGCCGGCGCGTGCAGCTCCTCGACCTCGCGTGCGACGACGGCGCCGTCGCCGTCCGTGGGCCGGCCGCCCGGTGCCGAGAAGCCCATCCCGGCGACGACCCCCGGCACGACCGCCACCAGCACCGCCAGCAGGGTCCCCAGGACGAGGCGGCGCCAGGGCGGCCCCGGCTCGTCGGCGCCCGGCGTGCGACCGACGAGCGCGGCGGCGGTGCGGCGACGGTGCCAGCCCTCCGCCTCGAGGAGGTCGCGACGGCTCACCACGGCCACCACCCGCTCTCGCCGAGCAGCCGGGACAGGTCGGGCCCGAGCCCCGCCGCCAGCACGGCGGTGGGCAGGAGGAGCACGAGGAGCAGGGACTCCACCGCGTCGCCCCACCGGGCCAGCCGCAGGGCGGCCGTGCCGCCCGGCGGGCGGGCGACCACGAGCACGAGGGCCGCCGCGAGCAGGACGGCTGCCGCGGTGGTCGACGACCGGCCGAACAGGGCGGGCGCGAGCACGCAGGCCGCGGCCGCGCCGGCCGCGACGACCAGGCCCGTCATCCGGAGCGGACCGCGGGCGTGCCGGGCGCGCAGCCCCACGAGCAGCGCGGCGAGGACCGGCAGGACCGAGGCGGCAGGACCGCTGGTGACGGAGAGGACCGCTGCGCACGCCGCCGTCACCGGCACGCTCGCGACCGCGGAGCCGAGCAGCAGGTCGTGGGCGGGGCGGGTGCCGCGTCCCGGGCCGTCACCAGGGTCTGCACCGTCGGTCTCGGCGACGAGCGCGGCCGCCCACCAGGGCGCGAGGTTGCTGGCCATCACCGTGAGGGTCAGGACGACGCTCGCCCCCGCGGCCGGGGTGCCGCCGACCAGGACGACGCCCGCGCCCGCGGCCAGGCCTGCGCCGGCCACGAGCCCGGGCAGGCAGAGCCCCCAGCGGCGACCGAGCAGGCCCGCCGCGGTGCCGGCGACGAGCAGTGCGACGAGCCCCGCGATCGCCGGTGCGGCCGGCCCGTGGACCCCGAGACGGTCCGCAGCCGGCAGCGCGGCGAGCCCGGCCAGCGCGGCGGAGCCCGTGCCTACCAGGGCAGCGGTCGGAGCGCTGCGGGCGCGGGTGGGACGCACCAGCAGCAGGAGCGACAGGGCGCCGAGGGCCGCGGCGGTCGTCGGGAGCGCCGCGGACGCGAGGACGCCGGGGGCGAGCCCGGCGCCGGCGACGAGGAGCCAGGCCGTGAGCACCGGCGCCCTGAGGACCGACGCTGTGAGGACCGGCGCCGGGAGCCCCGGGCCGAGGGACCGGTCACCGCCGACGACCTGTGCGACCCGTGCGGCCGGGTCGTCCGCGGGCGTTCCCGGTTCCTCCAGGCCGAGCAGCAGCAGTGCCCCGTCCGGCACCGCAGGGCCCGCCGACGCCGCGAGACCGTCGGCGAGCGGCACCGCGACCGGCACGGGCGTGCCGTCCGCCAGTCGTGCTGCGAGACGGGCGCGCGGCGCGGCCGCCAGCGTCGCCTCGTCCAGGCCGACGAGCCCGGCGAGGTCGGGTCGCTCGGCGAGCACCTCGACGAGGCAGAGGGAGTCGGGGACGGCGACGTCCACCGCTCCCCCGGGGCCCCGGAGCGTCAGCCGCAGCAGGGCGCCGGGGCGGACGGGCGGGGAGGCGACCGACTCGACGGCGCGACGGCGACCGCCGACGGGGTGGCGCGGCGCCGCCCCCGGCTCGGGGTCCGGGGGCGGCAGGAAGCCGGGCGGGTGGGTCATCACGGTTCCCTCCTGGTCGGCCCCGCCGGGCCGGTGGTCGGTCGGTCGGCTCGGGCAGGCGGTCGGGTCAGGCGGCAGGTCAGGCGGTCGGGTCAGGCACCGAAGAGCGCCGCGCCCCGCAGGTCGGCGGCGCGGTAGTCCTCGTTGGCCTGCGCCACGGCGCCGGAGGTGCGGGCGAGGAGGTCGTGCATGCCGGCCACCTGCTCGTCCCACCCGGCCTTGGCCGTGTCGTAGGCGGTGCGGGCCGAGCCGACCCAGGCGCCCCGCAGGGCGGCGAGGTCGCCGTCGAGCTGGGCGAGGCGGGACTGGATGTCGCGGACCGCGCGGGCGAGGTCCTGGCTACCGCCCTCGAGCCGGGCGTGGTCGACGCGGATGCCGTCGAGGTCGTTCATGGGTGCTCCTTCTGTCAGTGGGGTGCGGGGGTGTGGTGGGTGCGGGTGGTGGCCGTGGCGCGGCCAGGCCTCACGGCAGCGCGCCGAGCGCGGACTGGAGCCGTGCCATGGCGCCCTGCTGCGCGTCGTCGGTGGCGGTGTTGTCCTGCTCGGTGGTGCGCAGGTCGGCCTCGAAGCGGTCGAGCACCGCCACCACCTGCCGCTGCCGGGCGTCCCACGCGGCGGCCAGGGCGGAGAACGCGGCCGCGCCCTGCCCGCCCCAGCCGGCGCGCAGGTTCGCGACGTCGCCCTCGAGTCGACGGCCCACCTGGTCGAGGTCGGTGCGGGCCTGGGACACCAGCGACGCGGCGCGTCCGAGTGCGCCGGCTCCCTGTCCGTAGTCAGCTGCCATGAGCGTGCTCCCTTCTCTCGGTGCCGGCCGGCCCGAGCGGCCCGCCGACGCCCCGACGGCGTGCCGGGACGTCCGTCTGGCTACCCCCGGGGACCCGCGGAAAACGGCTCGCGGAGTTCTCCACAGGCCGGCGTCCGGCACGGTCCCGCGGTTGTCCACAGATCGCCGGGCGGGCGTTTCTCCGGCTCGGGCAGGGGCATCCGGTACGGCATGTCCACGACCGACCTGCGCCGCGATCGAGGCCCTGCTACCACCAGCGCCGACGTCGCCCTGCTCCCCGTGCCGAGCCTGCCGCGCGCCGAGTCCGGCGCGGCGGCCACCGCCCTGGTCCCGCTCGTCGGCAGCCTCGGCTCGGTGGCGGTGATGATGGCGCTGAGCCCCACCGGCGGTGCCCGCGCCCTCCTGGCCGGTGGCGCGCTCCTCGTGGCGTCCCTGACCTACGGGGTCGTCGCCCTCGAGCGGCAGCGGGGGCAGCGGCGCGAGGCGTTGCGTCGCAGCCGCGCCTCCTACCTGCGGCACCTCGAGGAGGTACGGGCGGCACTCGTGGCCCGCGGCCCGCACCCGGACGAGGCGGCGCACCCGCCCGCGGAGCTGCTCGCCCTGCGGCCACCGCGGGCCCGCCTCGTCCCGGAGGGGGCGCCGTTGCTGGTGCGACTCGGCGCGACGACGCTGGCCGAGCCCGCACTGGCCCCTCCGGGCGCCGAGGAGGAGGCCGACCCGGCACTCGCCCGGGCGGCCGAGCGCCTGGTCGCGGCGTGGTCGCAGCGGCCGGGGCCCGCCCTGGTGGACCTGCGCGCGCACGCGCGGCTGACGCTGCCCGCTCCGGTGGCCCGCGCCCTGGTCTGCCAGGCCGCCTGGCAGCTGGCGCCCGCGAGCCTGTCGGTCGCCGTGCACGGTGCCCCGGCCGCGCGGCGCTCGTGGTCGTGGGTCCCCTGGCTCCCCCACCACGTCACCGCGCCGGCGGTGGCCGAGGACGACGGGGGCGAGGCGCACCGCCTGCTCGTCGTGCCGGCCGGAGAAGCCGTCCCGACTGGTGACGGCGACGGGCGCACCACCGTCCTGGTCGTCGACGACGACGCCGCCCCGCCCCCGGAGGCCGGACGCCCCGACGTGCTCCCGCGCGACCTGGCCGCCACCACGGCACGCCGGCTGGCCCGGTACGGCGGCGCTGCGCCGACGGGTGGCGACGCCGCGCTGCTGGGGCTGACGCCGCTCGGAGCGGGCGAGGGGGCGGACGACGGAGCAGAGGACAGAGCAGAGGACGGAGCAGAGGTCCCGGCGGGCTGGGCCCCCCGCCCGGCGGCCGAGCGCCTGCGCGTGCCGCTGGGCCGCGACCTCGCCGGCGAGCCCGTGCTGCTCGACCTCAAGGAGTCCGCGCTGGGCGGCTCCGGCCCGCACGGCCTGGTGGTCGGTGCCACCGGCTCCGGCAAGTCCGAGCTGCTGCGCAGCCTGGCCCTGGCGCTGGTGGCGGGGCACTCCCCGCGCGACCTCCAGCTGGTGCTGGTCGACTTCAAGGGCGGCGCCACCTTCGCCGGCATCGAGCACCTGCCCCACGTGGCCGCCCACGTCACCAACCTCGCCGGCGAGCTGGCGCTGGTGGACCGGATGGCCGACGCCCTCGCCGGCGAGCTCACCCACCGGCAGGAGGTGCTGCGCGCCTCCGGGCACGACTCCCGCGAGGCCTACGAGCAGGCGCGGGCACGCCAGGACGACCCGACCACCGAGCCGCTGCCCAGCCTGCTCGTGGTCGTGGACGAGTTCTCCGAGCTGCTCGGCGCCCGCCCGGAGATGGTGGAGACGTTCGGGGCGATCGGGCGGCTCGGCCGCTCCCTGGGCGTCCACCTCCTGCTGGCCTCCCAGCGGCTGGAGGAGGGTCGGCTGCGGGGGCTCGAGGCGCACCTGTCCTACCGGGTCGCGCTGCGCACCTTCACCGAGGCCGAGTCGCGCACCGTGCTCGGGGTCCCGGACGCCGGCCGGCTGCCCCGCCGTCCCGGCGAGGGCCTGCTCCAGGCGAACGCCGGCCCGCCGCTGCGCTTCCGCGCCGCCCACGTCTCGGGGCCGGCCCCCGCCGCCCCCCGGCAGGAGCAGGGCCCGGTGGACGACCGCGTCCGCGGCCTGGAGGAGACCCCGTCGCAGGCCGCGGTGACCCACGACGGCCCCTCCCTGCTCAGCACCACCGCGCAGCGGCTGGCCCGCCCCGTCCCGGGGCACGAGCGGCCCGCGCACCGGGTCTGGCTGCCGCCGCTGGAGGAACCGCCCACACTGCGTGACCTGCAGCCCCACCGCACCGCGGACGCCTGGGACCTGCCGCTCGGCCTGGTCGACCTGCCTCGCGAGCAGCGCCACGACGTGCTCCGGGTCCGGCTCGGCCTGGGCCACCTCGCGGTGGTCGGCGCGCCGCGGACTGGCCGCAGCACGGCGCTGGCGAGCACCGTGCTCACGCTGGCCGACCGGCTCGGGCCCGACCGGCTGCACGTCCACCTGCTCGACCCCACCGGCGCGCTGGCGCCGCTGGCGGGGCTGCCCCACGTCGCCTCCCGGCTCGACGGGCAGGACCCCACTCTGGTGCGGCGGCTCCTGGACGACCTCGAGCGCACCATCGAGCGGCGCGAGCAGGGCCTGGACGCCCCCGCGGACCCGCACGGCGCCCACACCCTGCTCGTGGTCGACGACGCTGCCGCCCTCCTGGCCGCCCACGACGACGCCGGCGCCCGGCTGGCCCGGCTGGCCGCGCGCGGGCTGCCCGCCGGCCTGCACCTCGCGCTGGGCGCGACCCGGTGGGCGCAGCTGCGGCCCGGCCTGCGCGAGCTGTTCGCCGAGCGGGTCGAGCTGCGCCTGGGAGACCCGGTCGAGTCCGAGGTCGACCGTCGGACCGCCGCGCGGGTGCCCCGGCACCGGCCCGGTCACGGCACTGCCCCCGGGCAGGTCGCGCCGGGGCGTCCCGTGGGCGGCCACGCCCTCCTGACCGCCGTGCCCGACGACCCGGCCCGCCCCCTGGGCGGTGCGGAGGCGGAGGTCGCACGGCTGACCGCGGCGGCGCACGCGCGCTGGCCCGGGCGCGTCGCTCCGCCGCTGCGGGTGCTCCCCGCCCGCGTCGACCTCGCCGACCTGCGTGCCCGGCACGGCACCCCGGCGGGGACCGGCGGCGCCGTCGTCCTGGCGCTGGAGGAGCGCGAGGACGAGGTGGTCGCGCTGGACCCGGTGACGGAGCCGCACCTGCTGGTGCTCGGTGAGCAGGGCTCGGGCCGCACGACGGTGCTGCGGTCCCTGGCCACCTCCGCGCTGGCCACGTCCGCACTGGCCGCCTCCACGCCGGGCGACGCTCCCGAGGGCGGGCTGAAGGTGCTGGCGCTGGACCCGCGCCGCAGCCTGCTGGGCGACCTGCCGCGCGAGCACCTCCTGGACCACGTGAGCACGCCGGACCGCGCCCGGGCCGCCGTCGCCGACCTCGCCACGTACCTGGCCCGCCGGGTGCCGGGGCCGGACGTCGACCCCGCCCGGCTGCGGGCCCGGGACTGGTGGCGCGGCGCGGAGGTGCTGGTGCTCGTCGACGACCACGACCTGCTGGAGGCCGGCGGGTCGCCGCTCACCCCGCTGCTGCCGCTGCTGCCGCAGGCCCGCGACGTGGGGCTGCGGGTCGCGGTCGCCCGCCGCTCCGGTGGGGCCGCCCGCGCCCTGGGCGGCCCGGTGCTGGCGACGCTGCGCGACCTGGCCTCCCCCGGCCTGCTGCTCTCCGCCGACCCGGCCGAGGGTCCCCTGCTCGGCAGCACCCGCCCCGAGCGGGGCGTGCCGGGGCGGGGCCGCCTCGTCACCCGGGACGCCGGGGTGCGGACCGTCCAGGTCGGCTGGTCACCCCCGGGCACGACGGCCGGCTGAAACGCCGGAGACAGTCGTTTCTCCTGCCGGGCCGGACCGACCCGGGACAGAAGACTGCAGCGAGCGTCACAGACCGGACAACCTCGCTGTAACACCGCGTCAACGCCACGCTTACACGCGGCTCGCACAGTGGACCTGACTCCACCCCCCACCTCGAGGAGCCCGTCATGACCGCGACCGCCGAGACGCGTCCACTGCTCACCACCGACGACGCCCGGCTCGACCGGCTCGCCGACCAGCGCGAGAACCTCCGCCTGCGGCACTCCCAGCGACTGGCCGAGCTGCTGGAGCAGCGGGAGGACCTGCGCGGCGTCAACGCGCTCGCCGACTTCGTCAGCGCTTCCGTCCGCTGGAGCGCCTGAGCGCCGCGGCCACGGCCCCCGGCGGCGTGCGCCCAGGTCACGGTCCGGTGACACCGGGGCGCCACCACCCCGACGGTCGCGCCGGGACTGCCTAGACTCACCCCGTGATCTTCAAGCGCGTGGGGGACGGTCGTCCCTACCCCGAGCACGGGCTCGCCACCCGTGACTGGGCGGCGCTGCCCCCGCGGCAGGTGCGGCTGGACCAGCTCGTCACCACGAAGGACACCCTGCAGCTGGCTGCCCTCCTCGACGAGGACTCCACCTTCTACGGCGACCTGTTCGCCCACGTGGTGCTGTGGCGCGGCGACATGTACCTCGAGGACGGCCTGCACCGCGCTCTGCGGGCCGCGCTCCAGCAACGGTCGGTGCTGCACGCGCGGGTGCACGCCATCGGCGAGGAGACGACGATCCCCGCATGATCCACGTGCCGCAGGCCCTCAAGACCACGCTCACGCTGCTCGTGCTGGCAGGCGTCCTCGCCGTCGGCGCGTGGTGGGGCTGGTCCTCGCTGACCACCCCGTTCGACGAGGACGCGTCGGCCGACGAGGGCACCTGCGCGCCCCTGGAGATCGCCCGCGGCGACCGGGTCACCCCCGACATGGTCGAGGTGGTCGTGCTCAACAGCGGCAACCGCGCCAACCTCGCCTCGACCGTGATGGAGCAGCTCACCTCGCGCGGCTTCGTCGGGGTCGAGACCGGCAACAGCGAGACCGAGGTCAACCGCGTCCAGGTGTGGGCCCCGACCCGCCGCGGCCCGGGCATCCAGATGCTGATGAGCTCGATGCCGAAGGGCACGAAGGTGCGCAAGCGCGACGTCGACACGCTCACCGTCGTCCTGGGTGACGGCTTCACCGACCTGGCGACCGGCCGCGAGGCGGTCAAGGCCACCCGCGCCGGCACGCTCTGCCAGCCGGCCGCCTCCTGATCAGTCGCGCTCCTCGGTAGCACTGCCTGGGTAGCGCTGCCTCAGTCGCGTTCGGGCGTCCGCCGCGCGTCCTCCCGCAGCCAGCGCGCCAGGCGACCGCCGCGGCTGACCTGCCGCAGCCGGCGCTCCACGTCCTCGCGCACCGCGCGCGGGGTGACCAGCAGCAGGTGGTCGCCGTGCCGCAGCACGGTCCGCGGCTCGGGGACGACCATCTGGTCCCCCCGGATGATGAGCGAGACCGAGGCCCCCACGGGCAGCCGCAGCTCGGCCACCTCCACGCCGTGCATCCGCGAGGTGTCCGCGATGGTCACCTGCAGCAGGTCCGCGGCCAGCCGCTCCAGCGGCGCCGCCTCCAGCTCCAGGTCGCGGTGCCGCTCCGTGAGCGCGACGCCGAGCACCCGGGCCACGAACGGGAGCGTCGGGCCGGTCAGTGCCGTGTAGACGACCACCATCACGAAGACGAGGTCGAAGAGCCGCTCCGAGCCACCCACCCCCTCGGCCAGCGGGATGGTGGTGAGGACGACGGGCACGGCACCGCGCAGCCCGGCCCAGGACAGGAAGGCCAGGTCGCGGGGGCGCATCGGTTGCGCCAGCGAGCTGACCGCCACGGAGACCGGCCTGGCCACCAGCGTGAGGATCAGCCCGGCCGCCAGCCCCAGCAGCACCTCGTTGAGGGTGACCCGGCTCGGCGAGAGCAGCAGGCCGAGCATCACGAACAGCCCGATCTGGGAGAGCCAGGCGATGCCCTCGGCGAACGAGCGGGTGGCGCCGCGGTGCGGCAGCTCGGAGTTGCCGAGCACCAGCGCGGCCACGTAGATCGCCGCGAACCCGCTGGTGTGGACGCCGGCGGCCAGCCCGTAGGCCAGGAAGGTCAGCGTGATCACGGCCAGCGGGTACAGGCCGGCCGTGGGCAGGGCGACGCGGCGCATGAGCAGCGCCCCGCCACGTCCGACGAGGAAGCCGACGAGCCCGCCACCGACGAGCTCGGCGAGGATGATCAGCCCCACCACCAGCGGGTGGTGGTCACCCACGGCGCCGGTGGAGACGAGCGTGACCAGCACGACCGTGGGGGCGTCGTTGAGGCCGGACTCGGCCTCCAGCGCACCGGTCAGGCGGCGCGGCAGCGGCACGACGCGCAGCACCGAGAACACCGCGGCGGCGTCGGTCGGCGAGCAGACCGCGCCCAGCAGGATCGCCACGGGCCACGACAGCCCCAGCACGTAGTGCCCGGCCAGCGCCATGATCGTCACCGAGACACCGATGCCGACGGTGGCCAGCGAGACGCCGATCCGCAGCGAGCCGCGCAGGTCGCGCCAGCCGGTGGTGAGACCGCCCTCGGCCAGGATCACCGCCAGCGCGGCGAAGCCGAGGGCGTGGGCCGCGGAGGCGTCCTCGAACTGGATGCCCAGCCCGGACTCGCCCAGGGCGACGCCCATGAGCAGGTAGAGCAGCAGCGAGGGCAGCCCGACGCGGGAGGAGACCCGCACCGCGAGGATGGCCAGGAGCGTCACGGCCGACCCGACGAGCAGGAAGCTGTCGAGCTGGTGGACGTCGAGGCTCACGGGGCACCCCTGGCGGTCTCGGCTACGGGGTCCGATCCTAGCCAGCGCGGGTGCGGCACCGACGGGGGTGTCCACCGGTCGTAGCCTGCGGGCGTGAGCCGCTTCGAGGTCGCCTCCCGCGCCAACGTCCCGCCCTTCCACGTCATGGACGTGCTCGAGGCCGTCGCCGCCCGCCGCCGGGCCGGTCTCGAGGTGGTCGACATGGTGGCGGGGCAGCCCGGCACGGGCGCACCCCGGGCGGTGGCGGACGAGGCGGTCCGGCTGCTGCGGTCGGGCGACCCGCTCGGCTACACCCCGGCCGTGGGCGTCCTGGAGCTGCGCGAGGCCATCGCGGCCCACCACGCCCGGGTGCACGGCATCGAGGTCTCCCCCGACGACGTGGTGGCGACCACCGGCTCCTCCGGCGGCTTCCTGCTCGCCTTCCTCGCCGCCTTCGAGGCCGGCGACCGCGTCGCGATGGCCAGCCCCGGCTACCCCTGCTACCGCAACGTCCTCCAGGCGCTGGGCTGCGAGGTCGTCGATCTCCCGACCGGGCCGGAGACCCGCTTCCAGCCGACCGTCGAGATGCTCGAGGCGGCCGGCCCGGTGCAGGGCCTCGTGGTGGCGAGCCCCGCGAACCCGACCGGCACGATGCTGCTGCCCTCGGAGCTCGCGGCGCTGGCCACCTGGTGCGAGGAGCACGGCGTGCGGCTGATCTCGGACGAGATCTACCACGGCATCGAGTACGCCCCGCTGGACGGCGGAGCGCCGTTGGCTCGCACGGCCTGGGAGACCTCCCGCGAGGCCGTGGTCTTCTCCTCCTTCTCCAAGTACTTCTCGATGACGGGCTGGCGCATCGGCTGGATGCTCGTGCCCGCCGGCCTGCGTCGCGCCGTCGACGTGCTCACCGGCAACTTCACGATCTGCCCGCCGGTGCTGGCCCAGCGGGCGAGCCTGGCCGCGTTCACCGACGACGCCTACGCGGAGCTGGACGGGCACGTGCACCGCTACGCCGAGAACCGGCACCTGCTGCTCGAGGGCCTCACCGACCTCGGCCTCGGCGACCGGCTGGCGCCCGCCGACGGCGCCTTCTACGTCTACGCCGACGTCTCCCACCGCACCGACGACTCCCTGGCCTACGCCCGGCACCTGCTCGAGACCACCGGCGTCGCAGTGGCGCCCGGCGTCGACTTCGACCCGGTGCACGGCAACCGCTTCCTGCGGTTCAGCTTCGCCGGCACCCGTGCCGA
The DNA here is from genome assembly GCF_023554635.1 of Nocardioides bruguierae. Taxonomy (NCBI): domain Bacteria; kingdom Bacillati; phylum Actinomycetota; class Actinomycetes; order Propionibacteriales; family Nocardioidaceae; genus Nocardioides; species Nocardioides bruguierae. The sequence goes on along the minus strand of NZ_JAMJPH010000035.1, from coordinate 14,909 downwards.
CGTCGAGGAGGGGCTGCGGCGGCTCGCGCCGCACCTGCGCGCCTGAGCCACCCGTCGTCCACAGGCGCCCCCCGCAGCAGGGTTCTCCCCCGCACTGCCCCGACCCCTGCCGCCACGAGGCGTGGCGGCGGAGCCTGGAGGCACGACCCGAGCGACGGGCCGGGCCCGTGACGCCGGGCGGAGGAGACGAGGTGCCCCGTGGCCGGACCCCTGGACCTGCCCCTGCCGGACCTGCCCGGCGACCTGTCGGCGGTCGCCGCGACGCTGCGCTCGCGCGCCGCGGTGCTCGACCTCGAGGGCGAGCACGTGCGCGACGGGCTGGCCGCCCCCGGGTGGGCGGGCGAGGCCGAGCGCGCCTGGTCGGCGCGTGCCCGGGACCGGCTGGACGAGCTGGAGCGGTGCGCGGCGCTGCACCGGGCCGCGGCCGTGGTGCTCGACCGGCACGTGGAGGACCTGCGCCGGCTGCGGGCGAGCCTGCTCGCCGCCCGCGAGCTGGTGGAGCGCGCCGTGCGGGGTGTGGCGTGAGCGAGCCGCACGTCACCGGCGGCGTCGCCGGCCTCGAGGCCACCTGGGACCGGCTGGAGGACCTGGCCGCCACCGAGCGCGGGCTGGCCGCCGCCCTGGCCGGCCTGGCCGACGCGACCCTGGCGGATGCTGCCCACCCGGCCCTGCTGGGCAGCCTCGCCGTCAGCCCCGTCTCGGGGGCCAGGGCGGAGGCGGCACTCGCGGAGGCGGCCCTGGCCACCCGGTCGTGCGCGGCCGGCTACGACGCCGACGCCGAGGCCCTCGAGCGGGTGCTCCTGCTGCTGCGCACGGCGGACGCCGGCGCCCGGCTGCTCCAGGAGTCGCTGCTCGCCCGGCTCGGCTGGTGCGTGGTGCCGGCCGCGGGCGCGCTGGGCGTGGCCACGGCACTGGGCGACCCGGACGCGCTGACGCGACACCCGGGCCTCGTGCAGGACGCCTTCGCCACCGCCCCCGGACCGCTGGGCACGGCCGCCGCCGCCCGAGCGCTGGGACTCGCCTACGCGGACCCGCCCGTGACGGTCCACCGCCGGCCCGACCTCGAGCGCGAGGGCTCGCGCGACGCGGGCGACCTGCGCGACGTCGTGGCGCGCCTCGGGGAGCTGAGCGCCCTCTCCGACCCCGCGCACCCCGAGAACGACGGCACCCTCGAGGTGCAGACCTTCACCGCCACCGACGGGACGGTGCGGCACGTGGCCTACCTGCCCGGCACCGACGACATGACCACGCTGCCGTGGACGGCCGACGCCGACGTCCGGGACATGGGCACGAACCTGCGGCTCGTCGGCGGCCTGCCCAACGGCTACGCCGACGGCGTCGTCCAGGCCCTGCGACAGGCCGGCGTGCGGCCGGGCGAGCCGGTGCTGCTCGCCGGGCACTCCCAGGGTGGGCTGGTGGCCGCGCAACTGGTGGCGCACGCCGAGGAGACCGGGCTCGCGCTCGACCGTGCCGTGACCCTGGGCGCCCCGGTGGCCGGCACCGACGTGCCACCGGGCAGCCTCGTGCTCAGCCTCGAGAACGCCGGTGACGTGGTGCCGCAGACCGACGGCGGCGCCAACCCGGCGGGCCCGGGGCACGTCACCGTCGTCGCGGACGGCGGCGGCGCCGGCGTCACGGGCCACCACGGCTTCGAGGCCTACGGGCGGGTCGCGGGCGCGGCCGACGCCTCGACGCACCCGTCGGTGACGCAGGCGCTGACGCAGCTGCGCGAGGCCGGGTTCCTCACCGGCACGGCCGCGACACGCACCCGGGTCCTGCAGGTGGAGCGCCGGTGAGCACGCACGTCCGGCCGATCCGGGACAGAGGCCTCTACCTCTTTTTCTCCGACAGATGTAGTTTGATGTCGAGATACTTTCCCGACATCACACCGAGGTGACCCACGATGAAGGCTGTCGTCTTCGACCAGTTCAAGACCTTCCCGACGCTCAAGGACGTCGAGAAGCCGACCCCCGGCCCGGGCGAGGTGCTCCTCAAGGTCGCCGGCGCGGGCGCCTGCCACTCCGACGTCGCGATCTTCAGCGAGTTCACCGAGGACTTCGGGCCGGCCCAGATGAAGCCGTCCTTCACGCTCGGCCACGAGAACTCCGGCTGGATCGAGGAGATGGGCCCGGGCGTCGAGGGCTTCGAGAAGGGCGACGCCTTCCTGGTCTACGGCCCGATCGGCTGCGGCCACTGCAAGGCCTGCTCCCGCGGCCAGGACACCTACTGCGAGAACGCCGCCGGCATGCGCTACCTGGGCACCGGCCTGGGCCGCGACGGCGGCATGGCCGAGTACATGGTCGTCCCGGCCCGCAACCTGGTGCCGCTGGGCGAGGCCGACCCGGTGGCCGCCGCGCCCCTCTCGGACGCCGGCCTCACGCCGTACCACGCGATCAAGAAGTCGCTGCACCTGCTGGGCGGCGGTGACAAGTTCGCGCTGGTCATCGGCCTGGGCGGCCTCGGTCAGCTCGCCGTGCAGATCCTCACGGCGCTGACCGGCGCCACCGTCATCGCCACGGACACCAAGGAGGAGGCGATGAAGGCCGCCGAGGCCCGCGGCGCCGTCATCGTGCCCGGGGGCGAGGGCCAGGCCGAGAAGATCCGCGAGATCACCGGCGGCAAGGGCGTCGACGCCGTCTTCGACCTCGTCGGCGTCGGCCCGACCATCGAGCTCGGCATGACGGTGGCCGCCTCGCAGGGCCGCGTGACCGTCGTCGGCATCGCCGGCGGCAACTACCAGTGGAACTTCTACACCACGCCCTACGAGACCGAGCTGGCCAACACCTACTGGGGCACCATCGAGGAGCTCCACGAGGTGGTCGCCCTCTACCGCGCCGGCAAGATCGAGCCGGACGTCCAGGTCTACGCCATGGACGAGGCGCTGCAGGCCTACCACGACCTGCACGACGGCAAGCTCTCCGCGCGTGCCGTGGTGGCACCGCACGGTCGCTGAGCACCGGTAGCCGCAGGCCGTCGTCCGGGGCGGGGGCGCGCGACGCGTCCCCGCCCCGGCGGCCGTCCGGGCTCGCGAGCCGGAGCACCCGACCGTCCGGCCACCCTGACGCGCGTGCGAGGATCGGGGACCCACCGTCTCGGACAGGACCCGCTGCCATGACCTCGCACCTCTCCCCGGACGACCACACCGGGCAGCGCCCCACCGCGAAGCGCCTGCTCGGCTCGCTGGCCCTGGTCGGTGTCCTGGTCCTCAGCAGTGCCTGCAGCGGCGACGGCACGGCCGACGGCGACCCGGGCGGCACGACGGCCGCGTCCCCCTCGACTCCCTCGACTTCCTCGTCGGGCTCGTCGGGCTCGTCGGGCTCATCGGGCTCGTCGGGCTCATCGGGCTCGTCGGGCTCGTCCCCGAGCAGCGCGACGGCGGACCCCGCAGAGGGCACCGCCGAGGGCACCGCGTTCTCCTGGTCGGAGCCCGCCGAAAGGTCCCAGTGCCTGTCCGGCGGCGACCGACCGTTCGACCTCGGCTTCTACGAGATCACCACCGAGCTGACCGAGCCGGCGACCGACGTGCGGGTCTCGCTGGCGGACGCCACCGGCGTCGCGAGCCCCGACAGCCGCTGGATGCCGGCCACGGAGTTCTCCTTCCCCGTCACGGGCGCGGTCCGGTGGGCCACTCGGGAGCGGGTCCTGACCAGGCAGGACGTGCGGTACCCGTTCGACTACGCGGCAGGCACCGACCTGTCCGCGGGTCAGCTGGACCTCGAGGCCGGCGAGGAGGGCACGTTCCTCGTCCAGGTGCGGCGCATCCCCGGCGGCGCCGTCGTGGACGGCCTCACCGGCGCGTTCACCGGGTTCGAGGTCAGCTACACGGACGAGGCGGGCGAGCGGGTCCAGCAGGTCTTCCGCTCACCCACGTCCTTCGCCGTCCGCTCCCCTAGCTGTCCCTGACCCCGGGAGCCCCGACGCCGAGCCTCAGCTGCGGGCGGGCACGCTGGCGCGGGCGGCCCACACGAGGGCGCCCATCGCGACGGTGCGCGCCTGGCCGACTCCACGGGCGAGCAGGTAGCCCGTCACGCCACCGGTGACGACGCCGCCGACGAGCGCACGCCCCAGGGGCGGGCGGTGCGAGGTGCGGCGCTGACGGACGGGGGCGACGGGCGGGCGCATCGGGGGCTCCTCCGGGGGATCGAGGTCGGGTCGGCTCAGCGACCGGTACCCCGGCACAACGCCGGTGAACCACCAGATGTTGCGAGACCCGGCTCACCCGGGAACGGCAGGAGCCCCGGACCGAGGTCGGTCCGGGGCTCCTGTGCTGCGGTGGCGGTGGGATTTGAACCCACGGTGGGTTTCCCCACACATCATTTCGAGTGATGCACCTTCGGCCTCTCGGACACGCCACCGCGGAGAACATTACGGGAGAGCCCAGGTCGGGCGAAATCGGGCCCGGGCGCCACAGGCCCTCCCCGGGCGACGCCCTGCGACCCCGGGCTGCAACGTCGGTGCAACCACGCGGCCCGCACCCTCGGCCCAGGAACGTGAGACCACGGTCACACGCAACCATGGCGGGGAGGCGCGTCCTGATGTTCACTGTGACCATGACGGAGCAGTCGGGCGGCGAGAGCATGCGCGCCGACGTGGCCGAGTCCTGGCAGCGCTCCGCCGCCGCCGGCGTCCGCTCGGACGCGGTGGAGGCACCCGTCCTCATCACCGACTCCGACCTGCGCGACATGCGCGAGGCGCACCCCCTCGCGCGGGTCTTCCCGCTGCTCGACGACGTGCTCGGCCAGGCGGTCCGCGACTGCGACGCGGTGATGGCCGTCGGCGACGCCAGCGGCAACCTGCTGTGGCTGTGCGGCGGCACGAGCACGCTGCGCAAGGCCGAGTCGATCGGCTTCGTGGAGGGCAGCAACTGGGACGAGCGGCTCGCCGGCACCAACGCGCCCGGCCTGGCCCTGGCCACCGGGGCCCCGGCCACCGTCACGCGGCGCGAGCACTTCCGCTCGGCGGTGCAGCCGTGGTCGTGCGTGGCCACCCCGATCCACGACCCGGCCACCTCGCAGCTGCTGGGCGTCCTCGACATCACCGGCGGCGACCAGGTGGTCGTGCCGCAGACGATGGCGATGGTCCGCGCCGCCGCCCGCCTCGCCGAGGCCGAGCTCGCCCGCGAGCAGGCCGCCGCGCCGCGTCCGGTCTCGCAGCACGGGTTGCGGCTGATGATCGAGGCCCTCGGCCGTGCCGAGGCCCTCGTCACCGTGGACGACGGACGCGGCTCGGTCTCCACGCTGCGGCTCAGCCCCCGGCACAGCGAGATCCTCACGCTGCTGGCCGCGGCACCTCAGGGCATGTCCGGCGACGAGCTCTCCGTCCTGCTCTACGAGGACGACGGCGCCTCCTCCACGCTGCGCGCGGAGCTGAACCGGCTTCGCGGCCTCCTGGGCGACGAGCTGCTGGCCTCCCGCCCCTACCGGCTCGCGGCCGGCGTGAGCAGCGACTGGCTGGCGGTCGAGGCGCAGCTGGCGGCCGGCGACCTGCGCGGGGCGATGCGCTCCTACCGCGGGCCGATGCTGCTGCGCTCGACGGCGCCGGGCGTCGTCCGCCTGCGCGAGTCCCTCCAGCACTCGCTGCGGCACGCGCTGCTGCGCAGCCACGAGCCCGACCTGATGTCCACGTGGACCCGCTCGGCCTGGGGGCGCGACGACTACGAGATGTGGATCGCCCAGCGGGCCGCCGTCGGGCGCACCTCGCCGGTGCTCCCGCTCATCGAGGGCCAGATCGCGCGCCTCGACGCCGAGCTCGGCTGACTCCCCCACGCATACCGGGCGCCTCTGACCTGGGCGGATCGCCGGCAACGTCCGCGCAACCTGACCGGTCGTAGTGTGTGACCGTCGTCACAGCCGACGACGCGTCCACTCGTACGAGGAGCATGAAGATGACCGTCTACGCAGCGCCCGGAGCCCCCGACTCCCTCGTGTCCGTCAAGAGCCGCTACGACCACTACATCGGCGGCGAGTGGGTGGCCCCGGTCAAGGGTCAGTACTTCGAGAACATCTCGCCGGTCAACGGCAAGCCGTTCACGGAGATCGCCCGCGGCACGGCCGAGGACATCGAGGCCGCGCTCGACGCCGCCCACGCCGCCGCCGAGAAGTGGGGCAAGACCTCCACCACCGACCGCGCGAACGTCCTGCTCAAGATCGCCGACATCATGGAGGCGAACCTCGAGACGATCGCCGTCGCCGAGTGCTGGGAGAACGGCAAGCCGGTCCGCGAGACCCTCGCCGCCGACATCCCGCTCGCGGTCGACCACTTCCGCTACTTCGCCAGCGTGCTGCGCGCCCAGGAGGGCAGCATCGGCGAGATCGACGCCGACACGGTGGCCTACCACTTCCACGAGCCCCTCGGCGTCGTCGGTCAGATCATCCCGTGGAACTTCCCGATCCTCATGGCCACCTGGAAGCTCGCGCCGGCCCTGGCCGCCGGCAACTGCGTGGTGCTCAAGCCCGCCGAGCAGACCCCGTGGTCGATCCTGAAGGTCATCGAGCTGATCGCCGACGTGCTGCCGGCCGGCGTCGTCAACGTCGTCAACGGCTTCGGCGTCGAGGCCGGCAAGCCGCTGGCCTCCAGCTCGCGCATCGCCAAGATCGCGTTCACCGGCGAGACCACCACCGGCCGCCTGATCATGCAGTACGCCTCGCAGAACATCATCCCGGTGACGCTTGAGCTGGGCGGCAAGAGCCCGAACATCTTCTTCGACTCGGTCGCCTCCTCCAACGACGCCTTCTACGACAAGGCGCAGGAGGGTTTCGCGATGTTCGCCCTCAACCAGGGCGAGGTCTGCACCTGCCCGTCGCGGGCGCTCGTGCAGCAGTCGATGTACGCGGACTTCATGTCCGACGCCGTCACCCGCGTCGAGAAGATCATCCAGGGCAACCCGCTGGACACGAACACGATGATCGGCGCCCAGGCCTCCAACGACCAGCTCGAGAAGATCCTCTCCTACATCCAGATCGGCAAGGACGAGGGCGCCAAGGTCCTCACCGGTGGCGAGCGCAACGTGCTCGACGGGGACCTGGCGGAGGGCTACTACGTCACCCCGACCATCTTCGAGGGCGACAACTCGATGCGGATCTTCCAGGAGGAGATCTTCGGCCCGGTCGTGTCGGTGACCTCCTTCAACGACGAGGCGGACGCCCTCAAGATCGCCAACGACACCCTCTACGGCCTCGGCGCCGGCGTGTGGTCGCGTGACGGAGCCCAGGCCTTCCGCGCCGGCAAGGAGATCAAGGCCGGCCGCGTCTGGACCAACTGCTACCACGCCTACCCGGCGCACGCCGCGTTCGGCGGCTACAAGCAGTCGGGCATCGGCCGCGAGAACCACAAGATGATGCTCGACCACTACCAGCAGACCAAGAACCTGCTCGTCAGCTACTCCCCCGACGCCCTCGGGTTCTTCTGACAGGTACTGAGCGGAGCGAAGTACCTGTGATGGTGGTCGAGCGAGGCGCGCGACCGAGGAACGAGGTCGCGACCGCCGTGTCGAGACCCAGGTACTGAGCGGAGCGAAGTACCTGTGATGGTGGTCGAGCGAGGCGCGCGACCGAGGAACGAGGTCGCGACCGCCGTGTCGAGACCCAGGTACGGAGCGCGGCGAACCACCTGTGGTGGTGGTCGAGCGAGGAGGAACCGATGACTGACCGGAGCACGCTGGACATGGTCGACGTGACGGACGCGGCCGCGGAGCTGGTCCGCACGCTGACCGAGGCCAACGGGCCGGTGATGTTCCACCAGTCCGGTGGCTGCTGCGACGGCTCGGCACCGATGTGCTACCCGGACGGGGACTTCATGCTCGGCGACTCCGACGTGCACATCGGCGACCTGGACGTCGGGCTCGAGCGAGCCGTGCCGGTGTGGATGTCGAAGGCCCAGTACCAGTACTGGTCGCACACCCACCTCACCATCGACGTCGTGAAGGGCCGGGGTGCCGGCTTCTCTCTGGAGGCCCCGCACGGGGTCCGGTTCCTCATCCGCTCACGACTCATGACCGACGAGGAGGCGCTGCGCGTGCACGGCTGAGCACGCGCGGCGTCCGTCGGCCCCGCCGGGCACCAGGGGTACCGGCCCCGGCACGCACGAGACCCCCGGGAGCAGCTGCTCCCGGGGGTCTCGGCGCGTTCGGGCCCGGCGGATCAGGCCCGGCGGATCAGGCAGGCGGATCAGGCAGGCACCGCGTCTCGCACGCGCTCCGGCGGGAGCGCCAGGCCGAGGCTCTCGGCAGTGCGGGTCATGATCTCGTGGGCGCGGGCCGGGTCCTCGGAGAGACGCTCGCCGTGGCTGGGCACCATGGCCTCCAGCGCGGGCTTCCAGCCGGTCCACTGCTCGGGGAAGCAGCGCTCGAGCACGGTCAGCATGATCGGGGCGGCGGTCGAGGCACCCGGCGAGGCGCCGAGCAGGCCGGCGATCGACCCGTCGGCGGAGGTGATGACCTCGGTGCCGAACTGCAGGACGGCGCCCTTGCCCGGGACGTTCTTGACGACCTGGACGCGCTGGCCGGCCGTGATCAGCTCCCAGTCGTCGGCCTGCGCGGCCGGGACGAAGTTGCGCAGCTCGGAGAGCTTCTTGCGGCGCCCGGCCAGCACCTCCTTGACCAGGTAGACCAGCAGCGACAGGTTGCGCAGGCCCACCTGCACCATCGGCCACATGTTGTGCGGCCGCACGGAGCGGATCAGGTCCAGGTTGGAGCCGGACTTGAGGAAGCGGGGCGACCAGCCGGCGTAGGGGCCGAACATGACCGACGGCTCGCCGTCGACGACGCGGGTGTCCAGGTGCGGCACCGACATCGGCGGGGCGCCGACGGCGGCCTTGCCGTAGACCTTGGCGTGGTGCTGGGCGACCAGCTCGGGGTTCGTGGTGCGGAGGAACTGGCCGGAGACGGGGAAGCCGCCGAAGCCCTTGATCTCGGGGATGCCGGAGCCCTGGAGCAGCTGGAGCGCGTAGCCGCCGGCCCCGACGAAGACGAAGCGGGCGCGGTGGACGACGGTCTCGCCACCGTCGGTGGGGCGGCAGGCGACCTCCCAGAGCCCGTCGTCGCCGCGGGTGACGGAGCGGACCTCGGTGCCGAGGTCGAGCGTGGCGCCACCGTCGACCATGGCCGAGGTGAGGTGGCGGGTGAGGGAGCCGAAGTCGACGTCGGTGCCGGCCGCGGTCCACGTGGCGGCGATGGGCTCGGACGGGTCGCGCTGCTCGACGAGGGCGGGCGCCCAGGCGGCGATGGTGGCGCGGTCCTCGCTGTACTCCATGCCGACGAACAGCGGGTGCTCGCGCAGCGCCTCGTAGCGGCGGCGCAGGTACTCCACGTTCTCGGCGCCCCACACGAAGCTCATGTGCGGGGTGGGGTGGATGAAGGAGGAGGGCTCGGGCAGCTTGCCGGACTCCACGAGGAAGGACCACAGCTGGCGCGAGACCTGGAACTGCTCGTTGACGTCGACGGCCTTGGCGATCTCGACCGAGCCGTCCGCGTTCTGCGGCGTGTAGTTGAGCTCGCAGAGGGCGGCGTGGCCGGTGCCCGCGTTGTTCCACGCGTCCGAGCTCTCGAGGGCGACAGCGTCCAGCCGCTCGACGACACGGATCTCCCACTCCGGCTCGAGCTGCCGCAGCAGCGTGCCCAGGGTGGCGCTCATGATGCCACCGCCGATCAGGACGACGTCCGATACCTCAGCCATGCCTTCCATTACCGGACCCCGGGACTCTCGGCCTGTCGCCGGGGGCCCTGCGACCCCCACTTTCTGTGACCCACCTCTCACCTGGGAGTTTCCACTGGTAGCACGTGCCAGTACCGAGGGGCCCCCTTGTCCCGACAGTCGTTCACCGACGTCCGACCACCGGACGAACGGGGCCTCCCGCGGGCCCTACGACCACCGATCTGGACCACCACTGGATCGGCACGGAAATGCAGTGAAATTCATGCCCCCCGGACGCGACGACGCCCCGCACGGACCCGCTCCCGGGGCCCGTGCGGGGCGTCCTCCGACCGCTGACCTGCCCGGATGCAGGGTCGGGCGCCAGCGGCCGCTCCTCAGCGCCGGGCCCACTCCTCCAGGGTCGTCCGGGCGCCGTGCTCGTGCAGGCTGCGCAGGGCCTCGAGGTAGGGGCCGGTGAACCGCTCGTCCTCGGCGAGGTCGCCGAAGAGCGCCGGGTCGCGCAGGAAGGCCAGCTCGTCGGCGTCGGGCCCGGTCTGCCGGGCGGCGCGCGCCATCACCTGCTCCTTGCGACGGTCGACCACGTCGATCGACTGCCCCGCCTCGTCCACGCCCTCGGCGTAGCGGGCCCACGAGGCGACGACGAGCGCCGCCTCGTCCACGGCCCCACCGGCGGCGAGCCGCGCGGTGATCACCGGGACGAGCCACTTCGGGATCCGGTCGGAGGACTCCGCGCACAGGCGGGCGAGGGTGTCGCGCACCTCGGGGTTGGCGAAGCGCTCGATCAGCTGCCGGCGGTAGGCCGCCAGGTCGACCCCGGGGACCTCCGCGAGCGTGGGCGTGCCCTCGTTCGTCATGTAGCGCAGCAGGAAGTCCACGAACAGCGGGTCGGTGCAGACCTCGTGGGCGTAGCGGTAGCCGGCCAGGTAGCCGACGTAGGTCAGCGCCTGGTGGGAGGCGTTGAGCAGCCGCAGCTTCATCAGCTCGTAGGGCACGACGTCCTCCACGACCTGCACGCCGACCTCCTCGAAGGCCGGGCGACCCAGGGGGAAGTGGTCCTCCAGCGCCCACTGCGTGAACGGCTCGCAGACCACCGGCCACCCGTCCTCGACCCCGAAGCGCTCGGCCAGGGCCCCGCGGTCCGCGTCGGTGGTGACCGGGGTGATCCGGTCGACCATGGAGTTCGGGAAGGCCACCTCGGCCTCGATCCAGTCCGCCAGGTCGGCGTCGCGGAGCCGGGCGAAGGCGGCGATCATCTTGTGCGCGACCTCGCCGTTGCCCTGGATGTTGTCGCAGCTCATCACGGTGAACGGCGGCACGCCCGCGGCGCGGCGACGCGCGAGCGCCTCCACCACGAAGCCGAACGCGGTCACCGGCAGGGTCGCGTCCCCGACGGGCACCGCGAGGTCGTGCTGGAGACCGTCGTCCTCGGCGTCGAGCTCACCGGTGACCTGGTTGACGTGGTAGCCGCCCTCGGTGACGGTCAGCGACACGATCCGCGTGCTCGGCGCGGCCATGAGGTCGACGACCTCCTGGCCCCGGGACGGGGCGTGCAGGTAGTCCACGATCGAGCCGATCACGCGGGGCTCCAGGGAGCCGTCCGGGTGCTTGACCACGAGCGTGTAGAGGCCGTCCTGGGCCGCCATGACCTCGGCCATCCGGGCGTCGCCGGGCAGCACCCCGACGCCGGTGATGCCCCAGTCCTGCGCGCCGCCGGCCTGCATCAGCCGGTCGACGTACATGGCCTGGTGGGCGCGGTGGAAGCCACCCACGCCGACGTGGACGATGCCGGTGGTCACCGCGGAGCGGTCGTAGCCGGGCACGGGGACGCCGAGCCCGGCGACCTCGTCGAGGGTCTGGTGCGAGAGGTGGGTGGTCACTTGACGGCTCCCAGGGACAGACCGCGGACCAGCTTGTCCTGGGCCGCGAAGCCGGCGATGAGGACGGGCAGGGACACGAGCGTCGCGGCGGCGCAGAGCTTGGCCAGGAACAGGCCCTGGCTGGAGATGAAGCCGACCAGGAAGACCGGAGCCGTCGCCGAGACGGTGGCGGTGAGGTTCACCGCGAACATGAACTCGTTCCAGCTGAAGATGAAGCAGATCAGCGCGGTGGCCGCGAGGCCGGGGCTGATCATCGGCGTGACGATGCTCCACATCGTCCGCAGGAAGCCGGCACCGTCGACCTGCGCGGCCTCCAGCACCTCCTTCGGGATCTCCGCCAGGAAGCTCTGCATCATCCACACGGCGATGGGCATGTTCATCGCCGTGTAGAGGATGACCAGCGTGTAGATGTTGTCGAGCATCCCGACCTGCTTGACGATCAGGTAGATCGGCAGCAGCGCCGCGATCGGCGGCAGGAACTTGGTCGAGAGGAAGAAGAACATCGCGTCCGTCCACTTCTCGATCGGCCGGATCGAGAGGGCGTAGGCCGCCGGCACCGCCAGGGCCAGCACCAGGACGGTGGAGATCACGCTCGCCATCAGCGAGTTGAGCAGGTAGACGCCCGCACCCCGGTCGAAGACCGCGAGGTAGTTGTCGAGGCTCACCGGCGCGAAGAGGGACGGCGGGTTGGTGGCCGCGTCGACCTCGCGGTGCAGCGAGGTGAGCACCATCCAGCCGACCGGGGCGAAGAACAGCAGCGTGAGGACCCAGGCCAGGGTCGCCCAGCGCCAGCCGGCACGCTCGGGGTCGGCGCCCTTGCGGGGCTTGCGACCGCCGGGGGTGGCGGCCTTGGTGTCGGGCAGGGTCGGGCTCGTGGAGGGAGTCAGGGTGCTCATCGGCTGTGCTCCTCGGTGAACAGGGACGAGATCGTGCGCAGCGCGAAGGTCGCGACGATGATCGTGCCGATGACGACCACGACGCCGGCCGCGGCGGCCTCGCCGTACTCGTACTTGCGGAACATCGTCAGGTAGATCTCGTAGGGCAGGTTGGTCGTCGCCGAGCCGGGCCCGCCCTGGGTGATGGTGAAGATGGCGTCGAACGTCTGGAGCACGTAGATGGAGCCCAGCAGCGTCGACAGCTCGATGTAGCGCCGCAGGTGCGGCAGCGTGATGAAGCGGAAGATCTGCATGCCGGAGGCGCGGTCGAGGCGGGCCGCCTCGAGCACGTCGGTGGGCTGCGACTGCAGGCCGGCGAGCAGGATCAGCATCATGAACGGCGTCCACTGCCACACCAGGGCGGCGACGACCGCGATCATCGGGGTGCCCGACACGTAGTCGATCACCGGGCCCTCCTCGGCCCCGAAGAGCTGCCAGACCCAGTTGAGGACGCCGTTGAACAGGCCGTAGTCCGGGTTGTAGAGCGCGTGCTTCCAGATCAGCGCGGAGGCCACCGGCATCACCAGGAACGGGGCGATGAGCAGGGTGCGGGCCACGCCGCGGCCCGGGAACTTCCGGTCCAGCAGGACGGCGAGCAGCAGGCCCAGCAGCATCGAGACGACGACCACGGAGACGGTCAGCACGATCGTGTTGATCACCGCGTCGCGCAGGCGGGAGTCGGTGAAGACGGTGGCGTAGTTGCCGAGGCCCGCGAACGACTCGAAGTTCCCCATCCCGAGGAAGTTCTTGTCGCCCGGGCGCAGGACGTTCCAGTTCAGCGTGGAGATGGCGATCGTCAGCAGGAACGGCAGCTGCGTGACGACGATGGTGAAGATCAGGGCCGGCATCAGCGGGCCGCGGCGGGTCCAGCGCTCACGGCTGGAGAGCTGGCGCGCGGGCGGTGCCGGCGGCTGGTCGGGCGTGGGTTCGACCTCGCGGTCGAGGGTGCTGGTCATGGGTGCTTCCTCCCGGGGAGCGCGGGCGGTGGAACTGCGGGTTCAGCCGGAGTCAGCCGGGGTCGGCTGGGACGGCCCGGGTGCGGCGGGGGTCTCCCACCGCACCCGGGCCGGGTCGGGGCGTCAGCGCGTCAGGGACGTCACGCGGTCGCGTCAGCGGTAGTTCGCGGCGACTTCCTCGGCGAGGGCCTGGCCGTCGGCCAGCGCGTCCTCGACGGTGCCGTCGCCCGCGATCACCGCGGAGATCTCCTGGCTGACCTTGGTGCCGAGGTCCGCGAACTCCGGGATGCCGACGAACTGCACGCCGACGGTCGGACGGGGCTGCACGCCCGGGTCGATCGGGTCGGCCTCCTCGATGGACTGCAGCGTGATCGGGCCGAAGTCACCGGCCGCCTCCTCGTACTCCGGGATGGAGTAGGTGGACTCGCGCTTGCCGGCGGGGACGCGGGACCAGCCGAGCTGCTCACCGACGATCTGCTCGTACTCCGAGGACGTCGCCCACTTCATGAACTCGGCGGCGGCGTCCGCGTTCTGGGTGGTCTCGGGCATCGCCCACGACCAGGTCCACAGCCAGCCCGAGGAATCGGTCTCCATGGTCGGGGCGAAGGCGTAGCCCACGTTGCCGGCGATGCCGGAGACGCTCGGGTCCTCCAGGGAGCCGGCGGCCGAGGTGGCGTCGTACCACATGGCGACCTTGCCCTGGCTCATGGCGTTGAGGCACTCGGTGAAGCCGGCCTGCGAGGCGCCCGCCTCGCCGTGCTTCTTGACCAGGTCCACGTAGAAGTTCACGGCCTCGGTGAACTCGGGGCTGTCGACCTGCGCCTCCCAGTCCTCGGTGAACCAGGTGCCGCCGAAGGTGTTGACCACCGTGGTCAGCGGCGCGAACATCTCGCCCCAGCCCGGGAGGCCGCGCAGGCAGATGCCCTTCATGCCCTTCTCGGCACCGTCGACCTTCGCCGCGACGTCCGCGACCTCGTCCCAGGTGGGACGCTCCGGCATCGTCAGGCCCTCCTTCTCCAGGACGTCCTTGCGGTACATCAGGAAGGAGGACTCGCCGTAGAACGGCAGGGCGTAGAGCGCGTCGTCGTAGGACAGCGACTCCACCATCGGCTCGAGCAGGTCGTCGGCGTCGTAGTCGCTGTCGTCGGCGACGTAGGAGTCGAGCGGCTTGAGCCAGCCGTTCTGGGCCCAGATCGGCACCTCGTAGGCGCCGACGGAGACGACGTCGTACTGCCCGGCCTGGGTGGCGACGTCCTGGGTGACCTTGTCGCGCAGCTCGTTCTCCGGGAGGATCGTGTAGTTCACGGAGATGCCGGTGTCGGCGGTGAACGTGTCCTCGGTCAGCTGCTCGATGTCCTGCATCTGCGGGTTGCCGACCATGATCACGGTGATCTCGTCGGCACCGTCGGTGCCGGCCGAGCCGCCGCCGCCCGCGCCGGCGCAGGCCGTCAGCGTCATCCCGGCGGCCAGGCCGGCCACGGCCAGGGTGGC
>NZ_JAMJPH010000034.1:0-136247 GCF_023554635.1 Nocardioides bruguierae | reverse complement strand
CCCCCACCACGCTGGTGTTGCTGGGTGCTGCTGGTGAGCTACAGGCTCACGATCAGTCAGCGGGCGACGAGGTCGCTCACTGCATCACGTAGAGGTTCTTGTAGTTCGGGGCGCCGAGAGCCTCGTCGCCGGAGGGGTTGCCGATCTTCGAGCCGAAGGTGAACAGCGTGTTGTAGTTCGCCAGCGGGATGGCCGGGAAGTAGTCGGTCATGATCTGCTCGTCGAGGGCACCCCAGGCGTCAGCCTGCTCCTCCTGCGGGAGGGTGGGGATCTCGTCGATGCGGCTGTTGATGTCGTCCTCGGAGAAGTAGCCCGTGTTGTAGGCCGCGTCACCGCGGAACAGCGGCGGGATGAACGTGAGGGCCGACGGCCAGTCGGAGCACCAGGCGACGCCTCGGACGTTCAGCTTCTTGTTGGTCGGGTCGTCCGGGGACAGCCAGGTGGCGTACTGGGACTCGGTGGTGCCGATGGCGTTGACCGTGAAGCCGGCGTCCTCGAAGCCCTTGGTGATGACGTCCTGCGCGGCGACGGCCAGCGGGTCCGACTCGTAGTAGATCATCGTGACGGTCGGGTCGGTCTCGGACTCGGCCAGGTACTCCTTGGCCTTGTCGAGGTCGAACGAGATCTCCTCGCCGTCGACGTAGTAGTCCGGCTTGCCGGCCATGCCCGGGGGCATGATCGTCGTCGCGTGGGTGCGGGTCACGCCCGGCAGGGAGCCACCGGCGGTCCAGACGTCCTCGTACGGGTAGGCGTAGGCCAGAGCCTTGCGGAACGCCATGTCCGTCTTGGAGTAGTCGGGGTACAGGAAGCTGGTGCACTGCTGGCTCTGCTGGACCAGGCGGTCACCCAGCTTGTCCTGGGCCTCGGTGTAGTTCGACGCCACCAGGTCCGTCGAGAGCGACGTCTGCGACTGAGCGTTGTCGCTCAGCATGATCTGGTCGGTCTGGTCGGGGTCCGCGTTGAACTTGAAGACCCACTTGTCGGCGTACTGGTGACGCGCCGCGTCGGTGTCGGCGTCCCACTGGTCGTTCTTGACCAGCACGAGCTCGTCGCTGGGGCGGAACGACTCGACCTTGTACGGGCCGGTGGACAGCACGTTCTGGCCGTAGTTCGGCGGGTTCGAGGTCTTGCCGAGGGGGATCGGGCCCATGGCCATGAACGCGCCCCAGTAGTCCATGTCGGGGAACGACTTGTTCATGTTGATGGTGACGGTCTTGGCGTCGTTGTCGAACTCGACACCGCCCCAGTCCTGCCAGTCCGTCTTCTTGTCCGTGTAGGGACCCTCGTAGTCGTTGTTGGCGAAGTACTTGGTGGAGTACTCGGTGCCCGGGCCACCGGGGAAGGTGGTGGAGTCCATCGAGCGAGCGATGCCGAACGCCACCTCCTCAGCGGTGATCGGGTCGCCGTTCTCCCACGTCACGCCGTCCTTGAGGGTGAACACCCACTGGGTGTAGTCCTCGTTCGGCTGGCCCAGGTCGGTGGCCAGGTCGGGGACGAGGGTGGCGTTGCCGTCCTCGTCGATCGCGTACTGGGTCAGCGACCGGGTGGTGAGGGCCTGCTGGATCGAGTTGCCGGTCACGGACCAGCCCTCGGTCGGGTCGAGGTTGTCCGGGCCGGGGTCGCCGGGCAGGTACACCGTGATGGTGCCACCCGCCGTCGCGCCCTCGATGTCGGCGGCCGGACCCGTGGCGTCCGGGTTCTTGTCCTCGCCGGCGTCGGTCTCCTGGAAGGTGCTGCCGTCGGTGGGGCTCTCGGAAGAGCCGCCACCGCCACCGCACGCGGCGAGCGTCGCGAGGGCAGCAACGCCGGCGACAAGGGCCAGCGGCTTGGTCCGTCTCATTGTCCAGCCTTTCTGTTTCTTGGGTGCGCGCCCCGAGGAGGAGGTCGGGACGACGTCTCACACGCCGAGCGCCAGGCTCAGCGGCGGGTCTTGGGGTCCAGGGCGTCGCGGATCGCGTCACCGAGGAGGTTCAGTGCGAGCACGAGCGCCACGATGGCGATCAGGGGCTCGTACAGGTAGAGCGGGTAGTTGCTGAAGAAGCTCGTGCCCTGGTCGAGCATCTGGCCCCACGACGGACGCGAGGTGATGCCGACGCCGAGGTAGGCCAGCCCGGCCTCGGCGGCCACGAACGCCGGGAGCATCAGCGAGGTGCTCACCACGATCGGGGCCACGATGTTGGGCAGCAGCTCCTTGACCAGGATGCGGCGCGTGGGCATGCCCATGACGCGGGCCGCGTGGATGAACTCCCGCTCGCGCAGCGAGAGGACCTCGCCGCGGATGAGGCGGGCCAGGCCCATCCAGCCGAAGAAGCTCAGCACGCACACCAGCGAGATGACCTGAGCCGTCGGGTAGAAGTCCGTGTTGTCACGGAACCGCTCGTTGACGATCGGGGCGATGGTCAGCGCGACCAGCAGGAACGGCAGCGTGAGGAACAGGTCGGTCACGAAGGTGAGGACCCGGTCCACGAGACCGCCCATGAAGCCGGCCAGCAGGCCGATCACGATGCCGAGCACCGTGGCGGTCAGCGTCGCCAGCGAGGCGATCTGGAGCGAGTTCCGCGCCCCCTCCAACCAGTAGGCCAGGTTGTCGATCGCCGTGCGCGGCGCGATGCCGAACGGGTGGTCCATCGTGAACCCGCCGTAGGGCGGGCCGAACTCGGCCTTCGGGATCATGTTCAGCTCGAGGAACTGCGTCGGGTACTGCGTGTCCGTGGTGACGCCGAACGCCTTCGAGATCAGCGGCCCGAAGATGGCCAGCAGCACGAACAGCGCCACGACGCCGATGCAGACCACGGCGATCTTGTCGCGCATCAGACGCCCGAAGGCGATCCGCAGCGGCGACTTGCCGGAGATCTCGGTCGAGCTGCCCTTGGGTCGGGACTTCAGCGGATCGAGCTCCGCCGTCTCCTCGGCAACAGGTGCCGACATGCTCACCCCATCATTTCAGTGTGCGGCGCGGGGGTCTCCCGGCCGGCGCGCTCTGGCGTGCCGCAGTGACTCTAGGTGACCCCGCCGGTCGGCGGGGTCACTCACGAGTAACGATCTGGTCTCAGCGGCCCGTTCGTCTCAGGTCGATTTTCCCTGCAATGGTGCGGCGGGTCAGGCCTCCGGTGCGAGATCCTCCGCCGGAACGGCGTCCACACCGGCCTCCTTGCGCTGCTCCTCGGTGATGGGAGCGGGCGCCGCGGTGAGCGGGTCGTAGCCACCGCCGGACTTCGGGAACGCGATGACCTCGCGGATCGAGTCCGTCCCGGCCAGCAGGGCCGTGATGCGGTCCCAGCCGAAGGCGATGCCGCCGTGCGGGGGCGCGCCGTACTTGAACGCCTCGAGCAGGAAGCCGAACTTCTCGTCGGCGGTGGCCTCGTCCAGGCCCATCACGGAGAACACACGCTTCTGCACGTCGTCGCGGTGGATACGGATGGAGCCGCCGCCGATCTCGTTGCCGTTGCAGACGATGTCGTAGGCCCACGCCAGGGCGTTGCCCGGGTCGGCGTCGAAGGACTCCAGGTCCTTGGGCGAGGTGAAGGCGTGGTGGACGGCCGTCCAGGCGCCCGCGCCGACGGCCACGTCACCGCTGGCCACGGCGTCGGAGGCGGGCTCGAACAGGGGTGCGTCGACGACCCAGGTGAACGCCCAGGCGGACTCGTCGATCAGGCCGCAGCGGCGGCCGATCTCCAGGCGCGCCGCGCCCAGGAGGGCACGGGAGGTCTTGACCGGGCCGGCGGCGAAGAAGATGCAGTCGCCCGGCTGTGCACCGACGTGCGCGGCCAGGCCGGCCTTCTCCTCGTCGGTGATGTTCTTGGCCACGGGGCCGCCGAGGGTGCCGTCCTCGCCGACGAGCACGTAGGCCAGGCCCTTGGCGCCGCGCTGCTTGGCCCAGTCCTGCCAGGCGTCCAGCTGCTTGCGCGGCTGCGAGGCGCCTCCGGGCATGACCACGGCGCCCACGTAGGGGGCCTGGAAGACGCGGAACGTCGTGTCCTGGAAGTACTCGGTGCACTCGACCAGCTCCTGACCCATCCGCAGGTCGGGCTTGTCGGAGCCGAAGCGGGCCATGGCCTCGGCGTACGTGATCCGCGGGATCGGCGTGACGAGGTCGTGACCGATCAGTGACCACAGGCTCTTCAGGATGGCCTCGGCGAGCTCGATGACGTCGTCCTGCTCGACGAAGCTCATCTCGATGTCGAGCTGGGTGAACTCCGGCTGGCGGTCGGCGCGGAAGTCCTCGTCGCGGTAGCAGCGGGCGATCTGGAAGTACCGCTCCATGCCCGCCACCATCAGCAGCTGCTTGAACAGCTGCGGGCTCTGGGGCAGGGCGTACCAGGACCCGGGGCGCAGGCGCGCCGGCACCAGGAAGTCGCGGGCGCCCTCGGGGGTGGAGCGGGTCAGCGTCGGGGTCTCGACCTCCACGAAGTCACGCTCGAGCAGGACGTCGCGGGCGGCCTTGTTCACCTTCGACCGCAGGCGCAGCGCGCCGCCGGGGCCCGAGCGACGCAGGTCGAGGTAGCGGTGCCGCAGGCGCGACTCCTCCCCCACCTCGCCCGCGGAGTGCCCGCCCTCGTCGATCTGGAACGGCAGCGGCGCCGCCGCCGAGAGCACCTCGAGGTCGCTGACGATGACCTCGATGTCGCCGGTGGGCAGGTTCGCGTTCGCGTTGCCCTCGGGACGCAGCGAGACCTCGCCGGTCACCTTGATGCAGTACTCGCTGCGCAGGGCGTGCGCGACGTCCTCGTCGCGGACGACGACCTGGACGACGCCGGTCGACTCGCGCAGGTCGAGGAAGGCGACCCCGCCGTGATCGCGCCGACGAGCCACCCACCCGGCGAGGGTGACGGTCTGGCCGACGTGCTCGGCGCGGAGGGCGCCGGCGTCATGGGTGCGGATCACTGCTTGGTCTCCTTGGTGGTTGCTGCTGGTTGCACTGCTGCCTCCCCTGCTCGGGGAGGTGAACGGGGTGGGCGCTCAGGCGCCCGGGACGACCTGCGGACGCAGGTCCTCGGGCGATGGTGTCCAGACCGAGGGGTCCGCGTCCACCTGGTTGCCGTCGCGGATGTCCTTGACCTGGTGGCCGCCGTCGGCCTGGGGGAACCAGACGAAGGGGATGCCCCGCCGCTCCGCCACGCGGATCTGCTTGCCGAACTTCGCGGCGGTGGGCGCGACCTCGCACGGGATCGAGCGGGCGCGCAGGGCGGCGGCCACCGCCTCGGAGGCCGGGCGCGAGTCCTCGTCGGCCAGGGCCACGAGGACGGCGGAGGGCACGCTGCGCGAGGCCGTGAGGCCCGTGCGCGCGAGCAGCGGGACGAGGACCCGGCTGACGCCGAGCGAGATCCCGACCCCCGGGTAGGTGGCCTTGCCGTCGGAGGCCAGCGCGTCGTAGCGGCCGCCGGAGCAGATCGAGCCCATCGACTCGTAGCCGTCCAGGCGGGTCTCGAACACGGTGCCGGTGTAGTAGTCGAGGCCGCGGGCGATGGAGAGGTCGGCCTCCACTCGCACCCGGTCGCTGACCAGGTCGGCGACGCCGCGCACGAGGGAGGCGAGCTCGTCGATCCCCTCGTCCAGGAGGGGGTGCGAGACGCCCAGCCCACGGACCTGCGCGACGAACGAGTCGTCGCCGGTGCGGATCGTGGCCAGGGAGAGGACGCGGTCGGCCTGCTCGGACGTCGCGCCCGCCTCGTCCACCAGCATCTGGCGCACCTTGTCGACGGGCAGTTTGTCGAGCTTGTCCACGATCCGCATGACCTCGTCGAGGTCCTCGAGACCCAGGCCCGCGTAGAAGCCCTGGATGAGCTTGCGGTTGTTGACCTGGAGCCGGAACGCGGGCAGGAAGGAGAGCCGGGTGAGCGCATCGACCATGACGCGGGTGACCTCGACGTCGTGGTGGAACGGCAGGACGTCGCGGCCGACGATGTCGATGTCGGCCTGCGCGAACTCGCGGAACCGGCCCTCCTGGGGCCGCTCGCCGCGCCAGACCTTCTGGATCTGGTAGCGGCGGAACGGGAACTCCAGCCTGCCCGCGTTCTCCAGGACGTAGCGCGCGAACGGAACGGTGAGGTCGAAGTGCAGGCCCATGCCCGCGTGCCCCTCCTCGGACGTCTCGTGCAGGCGGCGCAGGAGGTAGACCTCCTTCGAGGTGTCGCCCTTGCGCAGGAGCTGGTCGAGGGGCTCGACGGCGCGGGTCTCGATGCCGGCGAAGCCGTACAGCTCGAAGGTGGAGCGCAGCGTGTCGATCACCTGCTGCTCGACCGCGCGCTGGGCCGGGAGCAGCTCGGGGAAGCCGCTGAGCGGGGTGGGCTTGCTCATGGGGTGGTGAGGTCCTTCAGGTACGGGTTGGTGACGCGCTCGGCGCCGATGGAGGTCTGCTCGCCGTGGCCGGGCAGGACGACGACGTCGTCGGCCAGGGGCAGCACCTTGTCGCGCAGGCTGCGCAGGATCGTCGGGTGGTCGCCCCCGGGGAGGTCGGTGCGGCCGATGGAGCCCTTGAAGAGCAGGTCGCCGGAGAACATCACCTCGGAGACGTCCTCGTGCGGGTAGGGCGTGCGGAAGGTGACCGAGCCCTGCGTGTGCCCGGGGGCGTGGTCGACGGCGAACGTGACGCCGGCCAGCTCGAGGCTCTGGGCGTCGGCGAGCTCGCGGACGTCGTCGGGCTCGGCGAAGGTGAGGTCCTGGCCGAGCAGCATCCGGGCGGTCTCGGGCGACATGCCGCTCATCGGGTCGGTGAGGAGATGTCGGTCGCGCGGGTGGATCCACGCGGTGGCGTCGTGGGTCCCCGCGACGGGGGCGACGCTCCACATGTGGTCGACGTGGCCGTGGGTCACCAGCACCGCCACGGGCTTGAGCCGGTGCTCGGCCACCACCTGGGCGACGCCGGGGGCGGCGTCCTGGCCGGGGTCGATGACGACGCACTCGGAGCCGGGGCCGGTGGCCACGACGTAGCAGTTGGTGCCCCACGCTCCTGCGGGGAAGCCGGCGATCAGCACCCACCCACCCTAACGACGACACGCCCCGTCCCCCGCCTCGCCCTCGTCCTGCTCGCCCGAACAGCCATTTCCACTAGCATGGGCGCGCCAGTGTGACCTGCCCGTGCGAGCGGGCGGGCGAACCGCGATCAGGAAGCCGAGCCGTGACGAGCCACCAGTGGGGCCGGGTCGACGACGACGGGAACGTCTACGTCAGGACCGGCGAGGGCGAACGCCCCGTCGGACAGTACTCCGAGGGGTCTGCGGAGGAGGCCCTCCGCTTCTTCACCGAGCGCTACGACGCGCTCGCGTTCGAGGTCGACCTCCTCGAGAAGCGGATCGGTTCCGGGGTGATGAGCCCCGAGGAGGCCGGCGAGTCCGTCTCGACGGTGCGCGCGCAGGTCACCGACGCCAACGCGGTGGGCGACCTCGCCTCCCTCGAGGCACGCCTGGACGCCCTGGCCCCCGTGATCGAGGAGCAGCGGGAGAAGCGCAAGGCCGAGCGGGCCCAGCGCAGCGCCGAGTCCCGCGCCGCGAAGGAGAAGGTGGTGGCCGAGGCCGAGGCCATCTCCACCGGCAGCGACTGGCGCAACGGCGCGAACCGCCTGCGCGAGCTGCTCGAGGAGTGGAAGGCGATCCCGCGGATCGACCGCCCCTCCGACGACGCGCTGTGGCGCCGGTTCTCGACCGCCCGCACCACCTACACCCGCCGCCGCAAGGCCCACTTCGCCGAGCTCAACGAGCGGCGCGAGGGCGCCCGCGTGGTGAAGGAGCGCCTGGCCACCGAGGCCGAGGCCCTGGCCGGCTCGACCGAGTGGGGCCCCACCGCCGGCAAGTACCGCGACCTGATGCGCGACTGGAAGGCCGCCGGCCCGGCCCCCAAGGACGTCGACGACGCCCTGTGGAAGCGCTTCCGGGGTGCGCAGGACCAGTTCTTCGGCGCCCGCGACGCGGCCAACGCCGCGATGGACGCCGAGTTCGCCGCCAACGCCGAGGTCAAGGAGCAGATCCTGGTCGAGGCCGAGGCCCTGCTGCCCGTCGAGGACCTGGAGGCCGCCAAGCGCGCCTTCCGTGACCTCGCGGACCGCTGGGACGAGGCCGGCAAGGTGCCGCGTGCCCGGATCAAGGAGCTCGAGGGCCGCATGCGGAAGGTCGAGAACGCCATCCGCGACGTCGAGCAGGACCAGTGGAACCGGACCGACCCGGAGAAGTCGGCCCGCGCGGACGACATGATCACCAAGCTCCAGGAGGCCATCGACCAGGTCGAGGCCGACCTGGAGAAGGCCCGCGCCGCCGGCAACCCCAAGAAGGTCGCCGACCTCGAGGAGAACCTGGCCTCGCGCCAGCAGTTCCTCGAGATGGCCAAGCGCGCCGCCGCCGACTTCTCCTGAGGTCCCGAGGTCGTCCCTCCGAGCAACGAGGAGGGACGGCATCGAGGGAGTCGAGCGAGCGCACGACCGAGCCTGCGAGGCCGTGACCGCGGGTCGAGACCCGGTCCGACCTGCCACGCGGTCCCCGGCGCACGAAGGCCCGCTCCCCCGGCACTCGCCCTGAGGAGCGGGCCTTCGCCGCGTCCGGAGGGACGCGGGCGACTGCTACTGCGTGACGCGGTAGGCGTCGAAGACGCCGTTGACGTGCCGGACGGCGCGCAGCACGTTGTCGAGGTGCTTGGTCTCGGCCATCTCGAAGGTGAACCGGGACTTGGCGATCCGGTCGCGCGTGGTCGAGAGGTTGGCGGAGAGGATGTTCACGTGCGCGTCCGAGAGCGCCATGGTGATGTCGCTGAGCAGGCGCGCACGGTCCAGTGCCTCCACCTGGATGTTGACCAGGAACATCGAGGACTCGTTCGGGGCCCACTCGACCTCGAGGATCTTCTCGGGGCTGCGCTCGAGCTCGGTGGCGTTGGTGCAGTCCTTGCGGTGCACCGAGACTCCCCCGCCCTTGGTGACGAACCCGAGGATCGGGTCCGGCGGCACCGGGGTGCAGCACTTGGCGAGCTTGACCCACAGGTCGCTGGCGCCCTTGACGATGACGCCGGCATCGCCGCCGGTCGCGCTGCGCCGGCTGCGGCCGGTGATGGTGACGGCCTCGGCGAGGTCCTCCTGAGCGCCTTCGGCCCCGCCGTGGATCTCCAGGACGTACTTGACCACGGCCTGGGCCGAGAGCTGGTTCTCGCCGACGGCGGCGTAGAGCGCGGAGATGTCGGCGAGCTTGAAGTGTTCGGCGCACAGGGTGAGCGACTCGTGGCTCATGACGCGCTTGAGGGGCAGCCCCTCCTTGCGCATGAGCTTGGCGATCTGCTCCTTGCCGTCCTCGATCGCCTCCTCGCGCCGCTCCTTGGTGAACCACTGACGGATCTTCGAGCGGGCGCGGTTGGACTTGGCGAAGCCGAGCCAGTCGCGCGAGGGGCCGGCGGTCGGCGACTTGGAGGTGAAGACCTCCACCACGTCACCGTTGTCGAGGGTCGACTCCAGCGGCACGAGGCGTCCGTTGACGCGCGCGCCGATGGTGCGGTGACCGACCTCCGTGTGCACCGCGTAGGCGAAGTCGACCGGCGTGGAGCCCGAGGGCAGCGCGATGACGTCGCCGCGCGGGGTGAAGACGTAGGTCTCCGCCTGGTTCATCTCGAACCGCAGGGACTCCAGGAACTCCCCCGGGTCCTCGACCTCGCTCTGCCAGTCCAGCAGCTGCCGGACCCAGGTCATGTCGTCGAGGTCGCCGCGCTGGTCGGTGTCGACGCCGGTGCGGTTGTCCTCCTTGTACTTCCAGTGCGCCGCGACGCCGTACTCGGCGCGACGGTGCATCGCGAAGGTGCGGATCTGGAGCTCGACCGGCTTGCCCTGCGGGCCGATGACCGTCGTGTGCAGCGACTGGTACATGTTGAACTTCGGCATCGCGACGTAGTCCTTGAACCGGCCGAGGACCGGGTTCCAGCGCGAGTGCAGCACGCCGAGGACGGCGTAGCAGTCCCGGTCCTCCTCGACGAGGACGCGGATGCCGACGAGGTCGTAGATGTCGGAGAACTCCCGACCGCCCACGATCATCTTCTGGTAGATCGAGTAGTAGTGCTTCGGTCGCCCGGTCACCTTGGCCTTGATCTTGGCCTCGCGCAGGTCGTTCTCGACCTGGGTGATGACCTCGGCCATGAACTGGTCGCGCGAGGGCGCCCGCTCGGCCACCAGCCGCACGATCTCGTCGTAGACCTTGGGGTGCAGGGTCGCGAACGCGAGGTCCTCCAGCTCCCACTTGATCGTGTTCATGCCCAGGCGGTGGGCCAGCGGGGCGTAGATGTCGAGCGTCTCGCGTGCCGTGCGCTCCTGGCTCTTGGCCGGGACGAAGCGCAGCGTCCGCATGTTGTGCAGGCGGTCGGCCAGCTTGATGACCAGCACGCGGATGTCGCGGGCCATCGCCACGATCATCTTGCGGATGGTCTCGGCCTGGGCCGAGTCGCCGTAGACGACCTTGTCGAGCTTGGTGACGCCGTCGACCAGCTGGGCGACCTCGGTGCCGAAGTCGGCGGTGAGCTCCTCCAGCGTGTACGGGGTGTCCTCGACCGTGTCGTGGAGCAGCGCCGCGGCCAGCGTCGGCTCGGTCATGCCGATCCCGGCGAGGATCGTCGTCACCGCCAGCGGGTGCGTGATGTAGGGGTCACCGCTCTTGCGCATCTGCGTGCCGTGCAGGCGCTCGGCGGTGGTGTAGGCGCGCTCGAGCAGGGCCAGGTCGGCCTTGGGGTGGTGGGCGCGCACGGCACGGAACAGCGGCTCGAGCACCGGGTTGAACCCCGGGTTGCGGGTGCCCATCCGGGCGAGCCTGGCCCGCATGCTGCGAGCGGACGGGGCGGGCTCGGGGCCCCGGCCGGCGGCTGCGCCCCGGTCCGGGCGGCGCGGCGGCCCGGCGGGTGTCGGCTGCGGCGCGGCAGCACGCGGCGGCGTCGGCCCCTCGTCGGGCGTGGACGCCGGGGACGGCTGGTGGACCCGCTCCTCGGACATTGCCACAGTCTAGGCGCAGGGCCGTGGAAGGGAACCGCCAGGTGGGGCCTGGTGCGGCCTGGTGCGGCCTGGTCCCCGGGCCGGGTCGGGCTGGTGCGACCCGGTGCGAGGAGAGGCGTCAGCCGACGGAGACCAGGCTGGTGACGGGCACCTCGCCCACGTTCTCGCGCCAGGGCAGGAAGGCCAGGTCCATGAGGACGGCGATGCCCACGACCTCACCGCCGCAGGCGGCCACCAGGTCGGCGGTGGCCCGGGCGGTGCCGCCGGTGGCGAGGACGTCGTCCACGAGCAGCACCCGCTCGCCGGGGGCGACGGCGTCGCGGTGCACCTCGAGGGTGGCCGAGCCGTACTCGAGGTCGTAGGAGACCGCGTGGGTCTCCCCCGGCAGCTTGCCGGCCTTGCGGACGGGCACGAACCCGGCTCCGAGGCTGAGCGCCACCGGCGTGCCGAGCAGGAAGCCGCGCGCCTCCATGCCGAGCACCTTGTCGACGCAGGGTCCGCCGCCGGCGTCCCGGCCCGCGGTGGCCAGACCCGCGACGACGGTCGCGAGCCCGGCGGGGTCCGCCAGCAGGGGCGTGATGTCCTTGAACACCACGCCCGGCTCCGGGAAGTCCGGCACGTCGCGCACGAGGCGCCCGAGGGCAGCCCGTGCGTCGGCCAGCAGCGTCCCGGCGTCGCCGGCGGGCCCCGCCGCGGTCACTTCTGCGGCTTCCCGCGCTGGGAGCGCGGCTTGCGGGTCGGCTGGGTGCGGCCCGCGGACGTGCCGGAGTCCATCGGCCCGTGGGCGGCGGGGGCGGTGCGCCCGCGGCCCATGGCCTCGTTCGAGGCGCGGCCCATGCCCGAGCGCGCCGGCTCGGCGTCCTCGTCCACCGGGTCCGTGCCGTCGTCCTCGCCCGGGTCCTCGCCCACCGGCATGTTCTCCCGGAAGGTCGGCACCGCGGCGTAGCGGTCGGCGTTGCGGTGGTGCGCCCGCGCCCGCTTCTCGGCGATCTTCACCTCGTCCTCGCCGGCCTTCATCTGCACCAGCAGCGGCGTGGCGATGAAGATCGAGGAGAAGGTACCGGCCGCGGTGCCCACGAAGAGCGCGAGCGCCAGGTCCTGCAGCGAGGAGGCGCCCAGCGTGAGGGCACCGACCCACAGGATCGAGGCGATCGGGAGCAGCGCGACCACCGAGGTGTTGATCGAGCGGACCAGCGTCTGGTTGACCGCCAGGTTGGCGGCCTCGGCGTAGGTCTGGTGGTTGCGCTTCATCGCGCGCGCGTTCTCCTTGACCTTGTCGAAGACCACGACGGTGTCGTAGAGCGAGAAGGCGAGGATGGTGAGCACACCGGTGACGGTGGCGGGGGTGACGGTGAAGCCCGAGAGCGCGTAGACGCCGATCGTGATGACCACGTCGTGCGCCAGCGCGACGAGCGCCGCGATGGACATCTTCAGCTCGCGGAAGTACGCCCAGATGAACAGGACGACCAGCACGAGGAAGATGACGAGGCCGATGAGGGCGCGCTCGGCGACCTGCGCGCCCCAGCTGGCGCCGATGTCGGACTGGGTCAGGGCGTTCTGCCCGAGGCCCGTCTCGTCCAGGATCGCCTGGGCGACGACCGCCGAGTCGTCGGCGTTCATCGGCTCGGTCTGCACCAGGACGCCGTCCGCGCCCGCCGTGGTGACGACCGGCGCAGCGGCGGCCGCGACGCCGGTGTCGACGACGGCCTCACGGACGCCGTCGACGTCGTCCTGCGTCGCGCCGTCGGCGATCTGGACGCGGAAGCTGGTGCCGCCGGTGAACTCGATGCCGAGGTCGAGGCCCCGCACCGAGAGCCCGACGATGCTGACGAGGACCAGGACGGCGGAGATGCCGTACCAGACCCACTTGCGACCGATGAAGTCGATCGAGCGGCGACCTGCGTAGAGGTCGTTGCCGAGTCGTGCGAAAGCGCCCATCAGGCCTTACCTCCAGCCGGGGCCTGCGTCAGCCCGATCGCCTCGGCGTCCAGGCCGGACAGCCGGTGGCCCTTGTTGAAGAAACGGAACCGCGCGAGCCAGGAGACCATCGGCTTGGTGAACCAGAAGAACACCATGAGGTCGACCAGCGTCGTCAGGCCCAGCGCGAACGCGAAGCCCTTCACGACGCCCGCGGCGAAGATGTAGAGCACGACCGCTGCCAGCAGCGAGACGGTGTCGGCCGCCAGACACGTCATCCGGGCCCGCTTCCAGCCGGACTCGACCGCCACGCGCATGGACTTGCCCTCGCGCATCTCGTCGCGCACGCGCTCGAAGAGCACGATGAAGGAGTCCGCGGTGATGCCGATGGCGATGATCATGCCCGCGACGCCCGGCAGGGTCATCGTGAACCCGGCGGTGGCCGAGAGCAGCAGGATCAGCGCGTAGGTCAGGGCCGCCGCGACCGCCAGCGAGGCGATGACGACGAGGCCGAGACCGCGGTAGTAGAGCAGGCAGTACAGCATCACGATGCCCAGGCCGATGCCGCCGGCGATCAGGCCCGCGGTGAGCTGGTCGCCCGCGAGCGAGGGACCGATCGTCTCGACGAGCGGGTTGTCGTCGAAGGCGATCGGCAGCGAGCCGTAGCGCAGGCTGGTGGCCAGCGACTGCGCCGTCTCCTCGGTGAAGTCACCGGAGATCTGCGCCTGGCCGTTGAGGATGATCGCGTTCATGGTCGGCGCCGAGAGCACCTGGCCGTCCAGCACCATCGCGAACTGGCCGCCGTTGTTGTACAGGTTCCGCGAGATGCGACCGAAGGTCGAGGTGCCGTCGCTGTTGAACTGCAGCGTCACCACGTAGGAGAACGAGTCGGTCGGGATCTCGGCGGCGGCGTCGGAGAGGTCCGTGCCCTCGATCATCGACGGGGTCAGCAGGTAGGCGATGCCGTCCTCGTCGCAGGTGAGCAGCGGCGTGGCCGGGTCGTCGGACATGACCGAGACGGCGGTGCCGTCGGTGGGGCACTGGAACGTCTGGAAGGCGGTCACGCAGTCCGTGGTCGGGTCCTGCGCCCACTCCAGCGGCTTGGCCAGCGTGTCGTCCTTGGCCGAGGAGGCCAGGCACGCGTCGATGGCGTCCTGGTCGAACGTCGGCTCGGAGGTCTCCGTCGGCGTCGCGCTGGCGCTGGGGTCGGCGCTGGGGTCGGCGCTGGGGTCGGCGCTGGCGTCCGCGGAGGCACTGGCGTCCGCCGAGGCGGAGGCGGAGGCGGTCGCGTCGGCCGACGGGCTCGCGGACGAGGTGGAGGACTGGCGGAAGTAGGACAGGCCGGCGCGGTTGTTGCCGTTGTTCTTCTTCGTGCCGTTCTTCTTGTTGTTCGTGGTGCCGGTGCCGTCGGTCGTGGTGCCGTCGGTGCTGGTGCCGTCGGTGCTGCCGCCGTCGATGACGGTGGCGTAGCAGTTGGCGTCCAGCGAGGAGCAGGCCACGACGCGGAAGCGGAGCTGGGCGGTGCGCTGGACGGTGTCCAGCAGGTCGCGCCGGTTCTCACCGGGGATCTCGACGACGATCTCGTTCGAGCCCTGGGTGGTCACCTCGGCCTCGGCGACGCCGGAGCCGTTCACGCGGTCGTCGATGATCTGCCGGGCCTCCTCCAGCGACTCCTCGGAGGGGTCGCCGGTGGCCCGGAGGGTGATGCTCGTGCCGCCCTGCAGGTCCAGACCCAGCGCGGGGGTCCAGCTGCCGGCGAGCCCGACCAGCCCGTAGATGATCGCGAGCAGCGCGAAGAACGCGATGAGCGCACGACCCGGACGTGCGGTCTTGGTTGCCATGTGGTGCTCAGTTCTCCTTGGTGCCGGGGGTGCCCGGCTCGCCGCCCGGCTCGTCGGCCGGGTCGGTCTCGCCGAGGGCGGCGTCGTCGGTGTCGTCGAGGTCGTCCTCGACGGGCTCCTCGGGAGGCACGACCTGGCCGACGGCGCCTCGGACGACGGTGACGACGGTGCCGGGCGCGAGGGAGACCTCGAGCCGGCCCTCCTCCTCGTCGATCGAGACCACGGTGCCGAAGAAGCCGGAGGTCAGCATGACCTCGTCGCCCGGCTGGAGGGAGCGCTGCATGGCCGAGGCCTCCTTCGCCCGCCGCTGCTGCGGACGGATGAGGAAGAGGTAGAAGACGGCCAGGAGGAGGATCGGAAGGAGCAGTTCCACGAGGGGTATTTCTCTCCGGTGACGACGTGAGTGGGACGGTGGCGCTCGGGCACACCGGCAGCGTCGAGGGACGGGCCGGGTGCGGCGCCCGGCGAAGTCTAACCGTGGGGGTGAAGACGCCCGGCAATCCGGGGCGCCCGCAGTCGCCTCAGTCGAGGTCGAACAAGCCGTCGTCGGTGGGCGTCGGCGCGACGAGGCCCAGGTGCTCCCACGCGGCGGGCGTGGCGATGCGGCCGCGGGGCGTGCGCGCCAGGAAGCCGAGCCGCACCAGGAACGGCTCGGCCACCTCCTCGACGGTCTCCCGCTCCTCCCCCACGGCCACCGCCAGGGTGGAGACGCCGACCGGCCCGCCGCCGAAGCGGCGGCACAGCACGTCGATGACGCCGCGGTCGAGCCGGTCCAGCCCCAGCGCGTCCACCTCGTAGAGCTCCAGGGCGGCCTCGGCGACCTCGCGGGTGAGCACGCCCGAGGCGCGCACCTGGGCGTAGTCGCGGACGCGGCGCAGCAGCCGGTTCGCGATGCGCGGCGTGCCGCGGGAGCGCGAGGCGATCTCGGCAGCGCCCTCGTGCTCGAGCTCGGCCCCGAGCAGGCCGGCGGAGCGACGGACGATGAGGTCGAGGTCGGACGCTTCGTAGAACTCCAGCTGCGCGGTGAAGCCGAACCGGTCGCGCAGCGGCCCGGGCAGCAGGCCGGCCCGGGTGGTGGCACCGACCAGGGTGAACGGTGGGATCTCCAGCGGGATCGCCGTCGCGCCCGGCCCCTTGCCGATGACGACGTCGACCCGGAAGTCCTCCATCGCCATGTAGAGCATCTCCTCGGCGGGGCGGCTCATGCGGTGGATCTCGTCGATGAAGAGGACGTCGCCCTCGTTGAGGCCGGAGAGGATGGCCGCCAGGTCGCCGGCGTGGGTGATGGCCGGACCCGAGGTCAGGCGCAGGGCCGAGCCCATCTCGTGGGCGATGATCATCGCCAGCGTGGTCTTGCCGAGGCCAGGAGGCCCCGAGAGCAGGACGTGGTCGGGGGCGCGGCCGCGCATCCGGGCTGCCTCGAGCACCAGGCCGAGCTGCTCGCGGACCCGCTGCTGACCGACCACCTCGTCGAGCGTGCGCGGGCGCAGCGCCGCCTCGACGGCGCGCTCGTCCCCGTCGGCGTCCGCCGTGGTCAGCGACTCGAGCCGCTCGCCCTCCAGCGCGTCCAGGTCGTCCTCGTGCACGACTCCGAGCCTCTCAGGCCTTCGAGAGCGTGCGCAGGGCGGCCCGCAGCAGCGTGGCGACGTCCGGGCTGTCGCCGGCCTGGTCGGCCACCGCGTCCACCGCCTTGTCGGCGTCCTTGAGGTTCCAGCCGAGCCCCTGGAGGCCCTGGCGCACCTGCTCGCGCCACGGCTCCCCCGCCGACGGCACGGCGGCCGCGGCCCGGGTGGCCAGCGGGGCACCGATCTTGTCCTTGAGCTCCAGGATGATCCGCTGCGCGCCCTTGGGACCGATCCCGGGGACCCGGGTCAGCGTCTTGACGTCACCGGCGGAGATCGCGTGGCGCAGGTCGTCGGGCGCGAGGACCGCGACCATCGCCTGCGCGACCTTGGGTCCGACGCCGGAGGCCGTCTGGAGCAGCTCGAAGCAGGCCTTCTCGTCCTCGTCCGCGAACCCGAAGAGGGTCAGGGAGTCCTCACGGACCACGAGGGACGCCGCCAGGGTGGCGCGCTGGTCGGTGCCCACCTTCGGGGAGACGCTCGCGAGCGTCGCGGGGGTGCACTGGAGCTCCAGGCCCACCCCGCCCACCTCGACGACGGCGCTGGAGAGCGTGACGGCGGCGACGCGGCCGCTCACGAAGGCGATCAACGGGTCCTCCCGGGGAGTCGTGACTGGATGGCGCCGGCCGGCAGCGACCCGCCGCTGCGCCCGACCGGGGCGCGGCGGGCCAGCGCGTCGCGCGCCGCGGCCTGCTCGAGGCGGGTGCCGGCAGAGCCGCGCCAGACGTGGGTGATGGCCAGCGCGAGCGCGTCGGCGGCGTCGGCCGGCTTGGGCATGGCGTCGAGGCGGAGGATGCGGGTGACCATCGCGCCGACCTGCTTCTTGTCCGCGCGACCGGAGCCGGTGACGGCGGCCTTCACCTCGGACGGGGTGTGCAGTGCGACCGGCAGCCCGCGCCGCGCGGCCACCACCATCGCGATCCCGCTGGCCTGGGCGGTGCCCATGACCGTGGAGACGTCGGAGCGCGCGAAGACCCGCTCGATCGCCACGGCGTCCGGGCGGTGCTCCTCGATCCAGGCCTCGACGCCCTTCTCGATGGTCACCAGCCGCTGGGGCACGTCGAGGTCGGCGGAGGTGCGGACCACGCCGACGTCGACGAGGCTGAGCGGACGCCCGACCGTGCCGTCGACGACGCCCAGACCGCAGCGGGTCAGGCCGGGGTCGATGCCGAGCACGCGCACGTGCGAGCCGCCTCTCCGTCGTCGGGGTGCACCCGCTCGTCCGAACAGGTGTTCTAACCGTAGACGACGACGCCCCGCCGTCCCGTACGGGACACGCGGGGCGTCGTGGCGTGTGCTGCCGACCGGATCTCGCCAGGGTCCGCGTCAGGCGTCGACGGACTCCAGGACCTCGTCCGGGATGTCGGCGTTGGAGAAGACGTTCTGCACGTCGTCGAGGTCGTCGACCGCGTCCACCAGGCGCATGACCTTCTCGGCCACGTTCGCCTCGCCGACCGGGATGTCCATGGTCGCCACGAAGAGGACGTCGGCGGAGTCGTAGTCGATCCCCGCCTGCTGGAGGGCGGAGCGGACGGCGACCACGTCGGTGGCCTCGGAGTGGACCTCCCACACCTCGTCCAGGTCCTTCACCTCGTCCGCGCCGGCGTCGAGGGTGGCCTCGAGGACGTCGTCCTCGGAGACCTCCTTGTCCTCCTGCGACTTCTGCACCACGACCACGCCCTTGCGCTCGAACAGGCGCGAGACGGAGCCGGGGTCGGCCATGGTGCCGCCGTTGCGGGTGACCGCCGTGCGGACCTCCATCGCGGCGCGGTTCTTGTTGTCGGTGAGGCACTCGACCAGGAGCGCGACGCCCTGCGGGCCGTAGACCTCGTACATGATCGTCGTGTAGTCGACGCCGCCGCCGTCCAGGCCGCCGCCGCGCTTGACCGCGCGGTCGATGTTGTCCTTCGGGACGGAGGTCTTCTTCGCCTTCTGGATGGCGTCGTAGAGGGTCGGGTTGCCGGCGGGGTCGGGACCACCCATCTTGGCGGCGATCTCGATGTTCTTGATCAGCTTCGCCCACAGCTTGCCGCGCTTGGCGTCGATCGCGGCCTTCTTGTGCTTCGTGGTCGCCCACTTGGAGTGCCCGGACATGCTCTTCTCTTCCCGCTGGTTCTCGACTGGTCCCGATCGGTTCCGTGCCGGGGCGCTGCCCTCAGGCCCGGAGGACCAGGTCCACGAACAGTCCGTGGACCCGGGAGTCGTGGCCCACCTCGGGGTGGAACGACGTCGCCATCAGGTGGCCCTGGCGGACCGCCACGATCCTACCCGCCGCGGCCTCCACCCCGGCGGCAGCCGTCTCGACGGGGTCCAGCGCGGCCAGCACCTCGACCTCCGGGCCCGCCTCCTCCACCCACGGGGCGCGGATGAACACGCCGTGCACCGGGCCGTCGATCCCGGTGACGTGCACCGGCCCCTCGAAGCTGTCGACCTGGCGACCGAACGCGTTGCGGCGCACCGTCATGTCGATCCCACCGAGCGTCTCCTGTCCGGGCGCACCGTCGAGGATGCGGTCGGCGAGCAGGATCATCCCGGCGCAGGTGCCGAACGCCGGCAGGCCTGCGCGGAGCCGGTCGCGCAGCGGCTCGAGCAGGTCGAAGGTGCGGGCCAGGCGCCACATCGTCGTCGACTCCCCGCCGGGCAGCACCAGGCCGTGGCAGCGGGCCAGCTCCTCGGGGCGGCGGACGGTGATCGCGTCCACGTCGAGGCGGCGCAAGGTGGCCACGTGCTCGCGCACGTCGCCCTGGAGGGCGAGCACGCCGAGGGTGGGTCGTGAGGTGGGCACGAGCGATGATCCTAGGAAGCCGGGCGGGCCGCCTCAGAGGCAGGTGACGGTGGTGAGCACGACGAGCAGGTCCTCGGGGTCGCTCGGCTCGCTCTCCGAGGTCTGGAACCGGGCGCCCACGGTCACCTGGCCGGCGTCCAGGATCTGGCTGAACCCGACCTCGACCGCGGTCTGGTCGGTCAGGACGTCGGGGCCCCGAGGCACGACCATCCGGTACCCAGTGGCTCCGGGGACGGCCGCCCAGGAGATCCGCGCCGTGCCGCTCAGCAGCGCCCGGCACGTGGTCACCGGGACCTGGGTCGCGGTCGTGCCCAGCGCGCTCGTCACCGTCACGTCGTCGGCCCAGCCGTCCGCGGCGACGGCCGCTCCCCCGCCGGTGGTCACCAGCAGCAGGGCGACCAACGCGGCGGCTCCGCGCGCGAGGCGGGTCTCGCGACGGCCGTGGCCGGCCTCCTCGACCACCGGAGCGCCCGCGTCACCGGCCTCCTCGACCACCGGAGCGCCCGCGTCACCGGCCTCCTCGACCAGCGGACGGGACGCGTCGTCGGGATCGTCGGGGTCCCTGTCCTCGCCGGGGCGCCGAGGCCGCAGCAGCACCGAGAGCAGCAGGGCGCCGTAGCCGCCGAGCAGCAGCATGCCGACGGGGCCGGCGAGCCAGGCCACGACGTGGCCGAGGCCCGGCACGTGTGCGACCAGGCGGTCCGCGGTGCGCACCGAGTAGGGGGCGGGGTCGACGGCGTCGTTGGCGTCGCCGCGAAGCACGAGCGTGGCCGTGCCGTCGGGGCCCCGGGTGAGGCTCTCGACGCGGTGCGTGACCCGCGTCCCGCTCGGGGCGAGCACGGAGACGACGTCGCCCACCCGCAGGTCGGCGGCGGGCACCTCCCGGGCCAGGCCGAGGGAGCCCGCGGGGACGGCCGGCTCCATGGAGCCGGAGCGGAACAGCAGCACCCGGGCGTCGAGGACGAGCGCGGCGAGCAGGACGACGAGGCAGGCCGCGCCCACGAGGGCGCTGAGCGTCAGCAGGCCGTCGGCGAGGCGGCGGGTCACGACAGGTCCGAGGTGCCGGTGAAGGTGAGCGTCAGGTCGGTGCTGTGCCCGGCCAGCGAGACCGGGGCCGTGAGCGGCAGCGTCACCTCGACGCAGACGGTCTCGGAGCCGCCGGCCGCGATCTGCCGCTTGGTGCCGACCAGGGTGCCGCCCAGCGAACCGGTCACGCCGGCGAGGCTGGTGCCGCCGCAGGTCCGTGCGCTCCCGGTGCCCGTCACGGTGGTCGCGCCGGTGACGTCGACGACCAGCCCGCCGAGCAGCGGGGCGTCGGTGCCGCTGCTGGCGGCGGTCCACGCCAGCGGCACGGTGCCGCTGTTCTCCAGCGTCAGGACGGCTGCGGTGGAGCTGCCCGGCACCAGGCCGGCGAGGCTCAGGTCGTCGAACGAGGCGACCGCGTCGCTGCCGTCCACCCGCAGGTCGAGGGTGCCGGTCGTGATCGTGGCTCCGCCGACGGCCACGGTGTCGGTCCAGGAGGCCTGGGTGGAGGTGACGAGCAGGGTGGCAACCACGCCCAGCCCGAGCGCTGCCCGGAGCCGGGGCGAGCGCCAGGTGCGGCGGTCAACGCGCAGCGACATCGTGCTTCTCCTCCTCCTGCTCCTGCTCCGGCGATGCATCAGTGGTCGGCTCGGCGCTGCGCCCCCGGGCGCGCTGGACGCCGGCCCGCAGCAGCAGCCAGGTGGCGTAGGCCAGCAGGAGCCCGGCCACCACCCGGGACGCGGACTCGCGCTGCGCCGCGCTCAACGCGGTGGACACGTGCCCCAGCCACGGGACGGAGTACCAGCGCTCCCCCACCACCTGGACGGGCCGGACCCAGCCCGGGTCCGGGTCGGCGTTCGCGTCGCCCCGGGTCCGCAGGAGGGTGCCGCCCTCCTCGTCCGTGCCGATCGCGACGACGCGGTGGGTGACGACCTCGGGCTCGCCCGAGCGCAGCTGGTAGGTGATGACGTCGCCGGTGCGCAGCGTCGCCGCGTCGACGGGTCGGACCACGGCGAGGGTGCCCGGCGGCATCCCGGGGCTCATCGAGCCGGTGAGCACGGTGTAGGGCGTGGCGCCGCCCAGCCGCGGCACGACGACGGCCACGGCCACGACGGCCAGCGCGGCGACCAGGACGAGCAGGCCCAGACCGCTGACCAGACCGCTGACCAGCCGCCCGGCCGGCCCCCGGGTAGAAGGCCGGGTAGACGGCCGGGTAGACGGCCGGGTCGCGTGCCTCGCTGCTGCGCTCATGCTCGGCGCCTCTCGCCTGCTCGGTCGGCCCGCTCGGTCCGCCCGCTCGCTCAGGCGGTCTTCTGGCCGGCGGTGACGACCAGGTCGCCGAGGGTGCCGCTGGTGTCCTCCAGGCTCTCGGCCAGGTCGGAGCCCATGGTCAGGGTGGTGACGGTCTGGACCGCGTACGAGCCCTCCGGCAGCCCGGTGCCACCGGTGTAGGGGTCGCCCCCGACGGTGAAGGACGTCGCGGCGGTGAGGGCGGCCGCGAGGTCTCCGGCGGGTGCGACCTCGGTGTCGACGGTGAAGTCGACGACCATCGTGTCGCCGGCGACGCTCAAGGTCAGCGCGCAGGTGCGGGTGAGCACGTCCCCGGGAGCGAGCAGCACGGCCGTGGGGTCGACGTCGGTGAGCAGGCTCCCGACCAGGCCCTGGAGGTCCCACTGGCAGGTGCCCGGGGTCAGGTCCAGGTGGCCGGAGGTGATCGCTCGGGGACCGGTGGTGGTCTCGGTCTCGTTCCAGTAGGCGAGGGTGCCACCTCCCCCGAGGAGGAGGACGGCGGCGGTCGCGGCGGCGAGGCCGCCCTTGACGGAGTTCTTCATGGGGGTGCTCCAGTGCGTGGGGGGTGTCCCCGGCCCCCTCCCGAGGTGCCGGACGGGACGACACTGGTCGAGGCCCGAAGGTAAAGGAACCGGATCGCACCGAGTCCGACCGATCGCTGTCGAGCCGGCTCCCGGTGTGACTAGTCCCGTCTGGTCACTCCTGACTACGCACGCGCCCCAGGGCAGGCGGGCAAGCGTTTCCGTCTCCCGCCCCGGTCTGGTCCGGATCAGCCGCACACGCCGATGAGGAAGGCCACGACGGTGACCGTCCTGCTGTTGGAGGCGTTGGACACCCAGGTCGTGCCGAACCGTGCGCGCACGGTCACGGTGCTCGTGCCGAGCAGGCTCGTGAAGTGCTGGGTGAGGGTCGCGGCGGAGACGTCGTGGTCCGCCCCGCCGTAGGTGAGGCGGTAGCCGGTGGCGCCGGGCACCGCGGTCCAGGACACGTCGGCCCCGCCGAGGGTGAGGGCACCGCACGAGAGCACCGGTCCCGCCGGGCCGGCGGCCGTGACGGTCGTTCCGGTGAGGGCGGCGGAGTCCGCCCAGGCAGCCTCTGCGGCTCCCCCGGTGGGCAGCACGAGGACCAGCCACAGGGCCAGCGGCGCGCAGGCCAGGCGCCGCAGGAGCCGGCTCACGAGACGACCGACGACGCGCCCGCCGTCAGTGCCA
The DNA here is from genome assembly GCF_023554635.1 of Nocardioides bruguierae. Lineage (NCBI taxonomy): Bacteria > Bacillati > Actinomycetota > Actinomycetes > Propionibacteriales > Nocardioidaceae > Nocardioides > Nocardioides bruguierae. Next base: position 113,616 of record NZ_JAMJPH010000034.1, on the reverse strand, counting down.
CGGAGGCCGTGGCCCCCATGAGGGTCGAGGGCGCCGCCGCGTCCAGCGTGACCTGGACGCACACGGACGTGGACCCGCCGGCGGCCAGCGGGCCCTGCGCGGTGACCAGCGAGGTGCTGGTCGTGCCCAGGGCGACGCTCGAGGCCAGGGCGGTGCCGCCACTGCACGTGGCCGCGGAGCCGCTGCCGGAGACGGTGGCGCCGGAGCGCACGGTGACCGTGAGGGCCGAGGCGGAGGCGTACGCGGAGGCGCCGGTGCCGGACAGCGACCCGGAGAACGTCCAGGTGAGCTTGGCCGTGCCGTTGTTCTGCACCGAGACCAGCTCCGCCGAGGAGCTGCCGGGCACCATGACGGGCATCGAGAGCGTGGTCGTGGCCCGGGAGTCCGCGCCGTCCAGCCGCAGGTCCAGGGTGCCTGCGGTGACGGTGGTGCCGGTCAGCTGGGCCGAGTCGGTCCAGGCCGCCCAGGTGGGGCGCACGACGAGCAGCGCGACGAGGGCCAGCCCCAGCAGCCACGCGGCCCGGCGCAGGTGCGTGCGGCCGCTGCTGCGGGCCCGGTGCGCGGGGGCGGCCCGCCTAGGCACGGTGCACCCCCGTGTGGAGGTGCAGCCTCCTCCGCGCGGCTGCACGGGCCTCCTCGCGGCAGGAGACCGACGGCGAGCGCAGCGCCCGCACCGTCGTCAGGAGGGCGTAGCCGAACAGCCACAGCGCGGCGGCCAGGGAGAGCCACCGACGCTGGTCGTGGTCGAGCAGCAGCGAGACCCGACCCAGGTGCGGGACGGAGTACCAGACCCGGCCGCGGACCTGCTCGGGCCGCACCCACTCGACGTCGGGGGTCGCGTTGGCGTCGCCCTGGGTCTGCAGCCAGGTGCGACCGTCCGGCCCCTGGGCCCGGGCCACCACGCGGTGGGTGATGACCTCCGGGCGGTCCGAGGCGACCTGGTAGGTGACGACGTCGCCGACGCGGACCTCCTCGACGGGCAGCGGCTTGACCACGACCAGGGAGCCTGGCAGGACGGTGGGGCTCATCGAGCCGGTGAGCACCGTGAACGGCTGGGCGCCGAACAGCGCGGGCACGCCGATGCCCAGCACGAGGGCGGCCGCGGCCACCAGGCTGGTCAGGAACGCCACGCCCGTGACCACCGACCGCGCGACGCGGCGCACGCCGCCGAGCACCGAGGACCCGCGGCGGTGCGGGTCGGTCGACGCGCCGCGCCGCAGCGCGGGGGTGGTGGTCACGGCGGCCATCAGTCGTGCACCTGCGTGAGGGAGACCGTGTAGCCGCCGATGTCGGCGGTGTCGAGCTGGGTGGTGTTGTCGGCGGTGCCGTTGTAGGTGATCGACAGGGTCGCGGCGATGGTCTCGCCGTCGTTGGCCTCGGTCACCTCGGTGATGCCGGCGCCACCGACGGTGAAGGCACCCCCGACCACGAGCTCGGCCGCCAGGTCGCCGGTGGTGGTGGGCGAGGTGGTGGCCAGCGTGGCCCGCAGGTGCTCGCCGGTGGCGTCCAGGGTGAACGTGCAGCTCTTGGTGAGCACGTCCCCGGGCACCAGGGCCATGGTGACGGGGTCGAAGGTGATGCCGGGCGCCGCCTCGGCGGAGTCGATCGTCCAGCCGGCGGCGGCGCAGGTGCCGGCCGTCGTGTCCGTGAGCGCCAGGCTGCCGGCTGCGAGTCCGGTGACGCCGCCGACGCCGATGCTGTCGGACCACGATGCCAGCGTGCCCCGGATCTCCAGGAGGAGCAGCACGGCCACGACGACGGCCACGGCACTGCGCACGTAGGCGTAGCGGCGGGATCGACCGCGGTGCGAGACGGACGGGGCGGGCATGGCGACTCCTGGGGAGAGGGAGGGTTCCTCTCCCCCATCGGTCCCTGCCCGGGGTTCCTGCGAGGTCGACGCAGGTTTTTACCCGACCGGCCGCACCGGGGGCAGGCGTCGCCCCTGGTGCGGCCGGTGGGTCACCAGCCGCGCTCGGCGAACTGGATGGAGCGCGCGGGCTCGTCGACGTTGAGGCCCACCATGGCCTCGCCCAGGCCGCGGGAGACCTTGGCGACCATGTCGGGGTCGTCGTGGAAGGTCGTGGCCTTCACGATCGCGGCGGCCCGCTGCTCGGGGTTGCCGGACTTGAAGATGCCCGAGCCCACGAACACGCCGTCAGCGCCGAGCTGCATCATCATCGCGGCGTCGGCGGGGGTGGCGATGCCGCCGGCGGTGAAGAGGACGACGGGGAGCGTGCCGGTCCGGGCGATCTCGGCGACCAGCGCGTAGGGCGCCTGGAGCTCCTTGGCGGCCACGTACAGCTCGTCGGCGGGCAGCGTGGTCAGGCGCTTGATCTCGGCGCGGATGGTGCGCATGTGGGTGACCGCGTTGGAGACGTCACCGGTGCCGGCCTCGCCCTTGGATCGGATCATCGCGGCGCCCTCGGTGATGCGGCGCAGCGCCTCGCCCAGGTTGGTGGCACCGCAGACGAACGGCACGGTGAACTGCCACTTGTCGATGTGGTGGGAGAAGTCCGCCGGGCTGAGCACCTCGGACTCGTCGATGTAGTCCACGCCGAGGCTCTGGAGCACCTGCGCCTCGACGAAGTGGCCGATGCGGGCCTTGGCCATCACGGGGATGGAGACGGCCTCGACGATGCCGTCGATCATGTCGGGGTCGCTCATCCGGGAGATGCCGCCCTGGGCGCGGATGTCGGCGGGCACGCGCTCGAGGGCCATGACGGCGACGGCGCCGGCGTCCTCGGCGATCTTGGCCTGCTCGGGGGTGACCACGTCCATGATCACGCCGCCCTTGAGCATCTCGGCCATGCCGCGCTTCACGCGGTCGGTGCCGGTCTCGGGGGCGGTCACGCTGTGCTGGGTCTCGCTCATGGCCGCATGCTACGGCCAGCCCCGCGCGGGCCCGCGACCAGTCCGGCCGCGTCAGGCTCAGCCCGGCAGCGGACGGCCCTTGGCCTGGCCGTAGACCTTCCGGATGCGGAAGACCACCGTGTAGGAGTTCGCGAACGCGAGGATCCACAGCGCGGCGAACATCAGCCACGGCAGCCCGAAGATCGCGCCCAGGCCGGTGGCCACCAGGATCAGCACGAGGCGGTCGGCGCGCTCGGCGAGGCCGCCCTTCGCGTCCAGGCCCAGCGACTCCGCCTTGGCCCGGGCGTAGGAGGTGACCGCCCCCATGACGAGGCAGTACAGGCTCAGGCACAGGTAGAGGTAGTTGTCGCCGGGGCCCGCGAAGTACAGCGCGAGGCCGCCGAAGACGGCGCCGTCGCCGATGCGGTCGAGCGTGGAGTCCCAGAAGGACCCGAAGAGGGACGACTTGCCGGTGCTGCGCGCCATCTGGCCGTCGATGAGGTCGGAGAAGACGAAGCAGGTGATGAACACCGTCCCGGCCAGCAGGTGGCCCGTGGGGTAGAAGATCAGCGCTCCCGCGGCCACGCCGAGGGTGCCGACCAGCGTCACGGTGTCCGGGCTGACCCCCATCCGCACCAGGAGTCGCACGAACGGCGCGAGGATGACGCCCTGCCAGAAGCCCTTGAACCTGTCCAACATCTCGAGCCAGACCCTACTGGTCCTGGGCGAGGAGCAGTGCCTCGACCTCGGCCACGGCGCGCGGGGCACCGGTGATGTTCCAGGTGCGGCCGCCGGCCTCCACCAGGGCGGCGGCTCCGCCGAGGCCCAGCACCAGCGCGGCGCCGGGCAGGCGGTCCCAGTCGGGGAGGCTGTGCTGGAACTGGCAGCCCAGGCGCCCCTCGGCCACGGCCGTGGAGTCCATCGAGGACGAGCCGAGCGCCCGGATCGTCGCCACCCCGGAGACCGCCCGCCGCCACGCGTCGCCCACGGGCCCGTGCTGGAAGGTGGGGTGCAGGTACGTGGCGACCCCGCTCGAGGCAAGGTCGACGTCGGCCAGCGGGGGCAGGGGCTCCCCGTTGACGGTCGTGGGCACGCCCGGCCCGCCGACGAAGGTGCGCCCCTGCGCCGGGTCGTGCACAGCGCCCAGCAGCACGTCGGTGGCACCGGTGGTGCCGACGGTGCGCAGCGCCAGCGCCGAGCACCACCACGGGATGCCGGCGACGAAGTTCCAGGTGCCGTCCACGGGGTCGATGACCCACTCCCGGCCGGAGGCGGAGGCACTGGTCGCGCCCTCCTCGCCGAGCACGCCGTCGTCCGGGCGCTCCTGGGCCAGCCGCTCCAGGACGTGGGCCTCGGCGGCCTTGTCGGCGGCGGTGACCACGTCGGAGACGCTGGTCTTGGTGTCGGTGGCGATGCTGCCGCCGGCCTCGGCGCGCATCCGGGCGGCCAGGCCCGCGGCCTCGCGGACGAGGTCGCCCGCGAGCCGGACGTCGTCGGGGGTGACGGTGAGGCCCGCGGCGGGGGTGTTGCTGGTCGGGGCGCCCATCAGGCGGTCCACCTCTCGGCGAGGAGCGCCCGGGTGTCGCCGAGCAGCTCGGGCAGGGTCTTGGTGCGGCCGATGATCGGCATGAAGTTCTGGTCCCCCGGCCAGCGGGGCACGACGTGCTGGTGCAGGTGCGCGGCGATCCCGGCACCGGCCACGGCGCCCTGGTTCATCCCGATGTTGAAGCCCTCGGCCCGCGAGACGGTGCCGAGCGTCCTCATCGCCTGCTTGGTCAGCACGGCCATCTCCGCCGCCTCCTCCTCCGTCGTCTCGGAGTAGAGGCTGACGTGGCGGTAGGGGCAGACCATCAGGTGCCCCGGCGCGTAGGGGTAGAGGTTGAGGATGACGAAGGCCAGCTCGCCGCGCAGCACCACGAGGCCGTCCTCGTCGGTGAGGCCGGGCGCCCGGCAGAACGGGCACTGGCCGGCGGAGGCGTCCGCGGGCTTGTTCTCGCCGCGGATGTAGGCCATCCGGTGCGGGGTCCAGAGCCGGTCCAGGTCGTCGGGCTCGCCGACGCCGTCCTGCACCAGCGGGCCCTCGGGGTGCTCGTCGCTCACGTCGTCGATCCTGCCCCATCCGCGGCCGGGGCGGTCGGCGGGGCGGGGTCCTCGAACAGGTCGGCGAGGGGCTGGTCACGGTCGAGCTCGACGCCGAGGGCCCGGGCGTGCCCGTCGAGGAGGTACCAGACGGAGTCGGTGACGGTCTCGGCCAGGAGGACGGCGTCCGGCCGTCGCTCCGGCAGCGCCAGCCAGCGTCGGACCGCGGCGACGACCGCCCCGACGAGGCCGTGGGTGAGCGGGTCGAGCACCGCGGCGTCGTCCTCGGTGATCTCCGCGCCCAGCAGCTGGAGGGCGGCGACGATGAGGGCCAGCACCTGCCCGGCGACCACCTCGGTGCCCTGGGTGACCGCTCCCCCGCCGGGCCCGAGGTCGGACTCGATCATCCGGTGCAGCGAGGGGTGGGCGGCCGACCACGCGACGTAGGTGGCGACGATCCGCTCGATGATGTCGCCGATGCTGCCCTCGAGCGTCACGGCCGGCAGCAGCTCGTCGAAGAGCTGCTGGACGATGTGCGCCTGGACGGCGGTGTCCAGGTCGGCCCGGTCGGCGAAATGGCGGTAGAGCACCGTGCGCGAGAGCCCCGCGCGGGCCGCGATCGCGCTGACCGGCACCTCGGCGCCGGCCTCGCTCTCCTCGATCACCGCGACGGCGGCCGCCAGCACGTGCTCGCGGCGCTCGGCCTTGTGGGCGTCCCAGCGGTCGCGTCGCCCGTCGCGACGCGCGGCGGGGCGACCGGGCGGCGTGCTCGCCGTCGTCCCGCTCATGCTCCGCCTCCTGCGCCTCGTCGGCGCCCGCGGCGGGACGTCCCGCCTGCTCAGCCCGTAGGGACGGACCGGCGCCGCCTGCGAGCGTACCGGCCCAGGAGTCCCTCGCGGTGGGCAGGTGCGGAGGCGGCCCGGCGGGCCAGCCGCAGCATCTCCTCGGGCTCGACCACCTTGCAGCGGGCACGGCCTGCGGCCTGCCCGCGGCGGCGCTCCTCGGCGTCGATCGCGCGCCAGCCGGCGAGGTCCACGACCTCCACGCCACGGTCGGCGAGCAGGTCGTCGAGGCCCGCGGCACCGGCACCGGCGACGCGGTGGGTGACCGCGTCCAGGCGGTCCAGCAACGAGGACACCGTCTCCTGGGCGCACGCCTTGTTCGCGCCGATGGTGCCGCGGGGGCCACGCTTGGCCCACCCCACGACGAAGTCCTGGGGGCGTGCCGCGACGCTGCCGTCCTCGTGGACGACGGCGCCGGTCTCCTCGTCGTGCGGGAGGTCCGCCACGGGGCGGCCGAACCAGCCGACGGCCCGTACCAGCAGGCGGGCGGGCAGCAGTGAGACCTCGCCGGTGGGCAGCGGACGACCGTCGGCTGCGGGCCGGGTGGTCTCGACCTCGACGGCGCGCACCCGCTCCTCGCCCAGGACGGCGACGGGCACCGCTCCGGTGCGCAGCACGACCCGGCGCCGCGGTCGGCCGTCCGGCAGCGGGCCGCGTGGCCGGGCGGCCGCCAGGCGGGCCAGGGCCCGACCGCGCGGGGTGTCGGCGGCCGGCAGCGGCCACGCACCGGTCTCGAGGAGGACGTCGATCCCGTCCTCGGGCGCGGCGAGAACCTCCAGCCCGAGGATCTCCGGAAGGGAGAAGGCGGCCTCGGCGGGTCCGCGGCGGCCCAGCACGACCACCTCGGTGACCGTGGAGGACGCGAGCTCGGCCCACGCAAGACCGGCCACGTCGGTGGCGCGCAGGCGAGCGGGGTCGGCGGTCAGCACGCGGGCCACGTCCAGGGCGACGTTGCCGGTGCCCACGACGACCGCGCGGCTGCCGCCGTCGTCCGGCTCCTCCCCCGGGCCGCCCCGCGGCGACGCCAGGTCGACGGGCAGGTCGACCAGGTCGGGGTGGCCGTTGTACCAACCGACCAGCTCCGTCGCGGAGACGCTGCCGTCGAGATCCTCGCCGGGGATGCCCAGGCGCTTGTCGGAGGCGGCCCCCACGGCCCAGACCACGGCGTCGTAGTGCTCGCGCAGCTCGGCGGCGCTCACGTCGGCGCGCTCGGCCGCCACGTCCTCGTCGGTGCCGACGCTCACCCCGAGCAGGTAGCGGAACCCCGGCTGGGACTCGATGCGCTCGAACAGCCGCTGCACCCGCTTGGTGTCGGGGTGGTCGGGCGCGACGCCCGCGCGCACCAGCCCGTGCGGGGTGGGCAGCCGGTCGAGCACGTCGACGCTGACCTCGGGGTGCCGCAGCAGGTCGTCGGCGGCGTAGAGGCCGGCGGGGCCGGCCCCCACCACGGCCACGCGGACGGGGCGGCCGCTGCGCAACCGGCGCTGCTCGGGCACCCGCGCCACCGGGGTGCGGTCGGGGTGCGGGTTGGTCTCGAAGTAGGCGGCGTTGGCCTCGAGGAACGGCATCTCGGCCAGGCTCAGCTGGGTGTGCGGCTTGATCGCGTCGACCGGGCAGGCCGTGGCGCACGCGCCGCACCCCACGCAGGCGTCGGGGTCGACGTGCAGCATCTCGGCCTCGGCGAAGCCGGGCTCGCCCGGGGCCGGGTGGAGACAGTTGACCGGGCAGGCCACGACGCAGGAGGCGTCGGCGCAGCAGGCGCGGGTGACGACGTAGGGCACGGCGGTGTACCTCGGGTCTCGGGATCTGCTCGGTCGCGTCAGGCCGCGGCCGAGGCCGGCTCGCTGCGGAACCGGGAGGGGCGGCCGTCGATGCCGAGCAGGCGCCAGATGCGGCGGGCCAGCGGGTTCATGATCCCGGTGGACTCCGCGAGCATGCGGACGTCGGCGAAGAGGTCGCGCAGGAACTTCCTCGACGCCGGCTGGCGCCAGTAGACCTGCTTCATCACGTCGGCCGGGATGCCCATGTCGCGCTGCGCCTTCTTGCTCGGCACGACGATCTCGTTGCACAGCCAGCGCATCAGCACCGGCACCAGCAGCGACATGACGAAGCGCTCGCCACGGCCCAGCTTCGCGGAGGTGTGCTCCAGGTACTGGTGGGCGAAGCCGATGTGGCGGGCCTCCTCCGCCACGTGGATCTGCATGATCCGACGCAGCAGCGGGTGGGTGTTCTCCCCGGCGCGCAGCACGGCCTTCTGCGCGTGGTCGATCGGCTCCTCGCCGGCGAGCACGCCCCAGAAGAAGATGGCGGGGTACTTGCGGGCCACCAGCGGCAGCAGCATCGCGGTGGCGCGGAAGAAGCGGGTGCCGCCGTCCACGTCCGCGCCCGTGCGGTTCACGAGCTGCTGGAACATCTGTGTGTGGTGGCACTCCTCCGTCGCCTCGTGCGTGGAGTAGCGGAACTCCGGGCTGCCGTTGGGCAGGGCGAAGGTGAAGTTCATGATGCCGCTGATGAGCAGCTGCTCGAACTGGAGGCCCACCTTGGCCACGCAGGCCTGGCGGTAGAGGCCGATGCGGATCTGCTCGGCCTCGGGCAGCGAGCGGTACCAGTCGGTGCCGCCGAGCACGTCGGCCTCGGGCAGCTTCCAGCGCGGGTCGTCGTCACGGACGGCCAGGGCCGGGTCGTCCCAGTCGATGTCGGTGAAGGCGTCGAAGTGGTGGTCGACCGAGGCCTCCGACAGCGTCATCAGGCGCTGCTCGTAGCCCAGCTTCTCCAGCGCGCGCTCGTCCAGCGCGCCGTGCTCGTCGAAGAGGGGGGTCTCGGGACCGGTCGGTCGCAGGGGGGTGGTGGTCATCGCGGGTCACCTCGGGACGTTCGGGTTGCTGAGGGAGCGGAACTGACACGACGACGTTAATGCGACACGGTGTCGCTTGTAAATGGTTGGGTGCGACAGCGTGTCGCATTCAGTCCGTATCGACCCGGCCGCTGTGCAGGTGCGGCGATCTCGAGGCTCGGCCGTGGCCGGCCTCGCACCTCGATCACCGGGGGCCGGACGCAGCAGCGCCCCGGACCGAGTGGTCCGGGGCGCTGCTGGTGGTGGCGCGGGTGTTGCGAGGTGGTGCGGGTCAGACCTGCACGCGGCCGGCGACGGCGTCGAGGACGCGCTGGATCGCCTCGTCCACCGGCACGCCGTTGTCCTGGCGGCCGTCGCGGTAGCGGAAGGAGACGGCGCCGGCCTCGATGTCGGCGTCGCCGGCGATCATCATGAACGGCACCTTCTGCAGCTGCGCGTTGCGGATCTTCTTCTGCATGCGGTCGTCGGAGTCGTCCACCTCGACGCGCAGGCCCTGCTTGGTCATGCGCGCGGCGATCTCGGTGAGGTACTCGTTGTGCCGCTCGGCGATCGGGATCGCCTCGACCTGCACCGGGGCGAGCCACGGAGGGAACGCGCCGGCGTAGTGCTCGGTGAGCACGCCGAGGAACCGCTCGATGGAGCCGAACTTGGCCGAGTGGATCATCACCGGCTGCTGACGGGTGCCGTCGGCGGCCTGGTACTCCAGCCCGAAGCGCTCGGGCTGGTTGAAGTCGTACTGGATCGTCGACATCTGCCAGGTGCGGCCGATGGCGTCGCGGGCCTGCACGGAGATCTTCGGGCCGTAGAACGCGGCGCCGCCCGGGTCGGGCACGAGCTCGAGGCCGGACTCGACCGCCACCTGCTCGAGGATCGAGGTCGCGGTCTCCCACTGCTCGTCGGAGCCGATGAACTTCGCGTTGTCCGCGTCGCGGGTGGACAGCTCGAGGTAGAAGTCGTCGAGCCCGAAGTCCTTCAGCACGCCGAGGACGAAGTCGAGCAGGTGCTTGATCTCGCCCGGGGCCTGCTCCGGGGTCACGTAGGAGTGGGAGTCGTCCTGGGTCAGGCCGCGCACGCGGGTCAGGCCGTGGACGACGCCGGACTTCTCGTACCGGTAGACGGTGCCGAACTCGAACAGCCGCAGCGGCAGCTCGCGGTAGGAGCGGCCGCGCGAGGAGAAGATCAGGTTGTGCATCGGGCAGCTCATGGCCTTGAGCTGGTACTTCGCGCCCTCGAGCTCCATCGGCGGGAACATCGTGTCGGCGTAGTACGGCAGGTGGCCGGAGGTGTGGAACAGCCCGTCCTTGGAGATGTGCGGGGTGCCCACGTAGGAGAAGCCCTCCTCCACGTGGCGCCGGCGCACGTAGTCCTCCATCTCCCGCTTCACCACGCCGCCCTTGGGGTGGAAGACGGGCAGGCCGGAGCCGAGCTCGTCGGGGAAGGAGAAGAGGTCCAGCTCGCGGCCCAGCTTGCGGTGGTCGCGGCGCTCGGCCTCCTCCAGGCGCTCGAGGTAGCCGGCCAGCTCCTCCTTGGAGGGCCATGCGGTGCCGTAGATGCGCTGGAGCTGCTTGTTCTTCTCGTCGCCGCGCCAGTAGGCGGCCGCCGAGCGCATCAGCTTGAAGGCGGGGATGCGCTTGGTGGTGGGCAGGTGCGGGCCACGGCACAGGTCGCCCCAGGCGGCCTCGCCCTTGCGGTTGATGTTGTCGTAGATCGTCAGCTCGCCGGCGCCGACCTCGACGGCCGCACCCTCGGCGGCGTCCTCCGCGTTGCCGGAGCCCTTCAGGCCGATCAGCTCGATCTTGTACGGCTCGTCCTTGAGCTCGGCGATGGCGTCGTGGTCGGAGACGGGCCGGCGCTCGAAGCGCTGGTTCTCCTTCACGATCTTGCGCATCGCCGACTCGATCTTGACCAGGTCCTCGGGCACGAACGGGGTCTCGACGTCGAAGTCGTAGTAGAAGCCGTCGGTCACCGGCGGGCCGATGCCGAGCTTGGCCTCGGGGAAGATCTGCTGCACGGCCTGGGCCATGACGTGCGCGGTGGAGTGGCGCAGGATGTCGAGGCCGTCGGGGCTGGAGATCTCCACGCCCTCGACCTCGTCGCCGTCGGCCAGCTCGTAGGAGAGGTCCTTCAGCGCACCGGCGACACGGGCGGCGATCACGTCCGGGCTCTCGGTGAAGAGCTCCCAGGCCTTCGTGCCGGTCGTGACGGTCCGTTCCTCACGCGCGTCGGCGTTCACGAGGACGATCGTCAGGTCGGACACGAGGTGCTCCTTGGTTCGGGTGCGGTGATCACGGGACGGCGGCGGCGCCGGCCCGCAGGACAGGCTATCCGGGCCCGTGGGGTGCGGCGCACGCGGATATCCGCAGGTGCGACCCGGCGGCCCGGGTGTGCCCCCGCGCCCGGCCCGGGTCTAGCGTCGACGGCCGCCACCCGTCCCCGACCGAGGAGCCCTCGCATGTGCGGCATCGCCGCTGTCCACGACCGTCGTCCGACCCCGGAGAGGCTGGAGGAGGGACGAGCGATCGGCCGGCGGATGCTGGACGCGCTCCACCACCGCGGCCCCGACGGCCGCGACGACCGGCAGGTCGGACCGACCTGGCTGGGGCACACCCGTCTCTCGATCGTCGACCTGGCCGGCGGCCGCCAGCCGCTGACCTGCGAAGCGGTCTCCGGGAGCCGCTGGGTGGCCGCCAACGGCGAGATCTACAACCACGCCGACCTGCGCGCCCGGTTCGCCGCCGAGGACGGCGTGGCCGAGGACGCCCTCTTCGCCACCCACAGCGACTCCGAGATCGTCCTGCACGTGCTCGACCGGCTCGGCACCGACGGCCTGCACCGGCTCAAGGGCATGTGGGCCGCCGCCGTCGCCGACGAGGACGGCGGCCTCGTGCTGGGTCGCGACCCGCTGGGCGTGAAGCCGCTGTACTGGGCCGAGCACGACGACCGGCTGCTGGTCGCCTCCGAGATCCAGGCCTTCCCCGCCGAGGCACGCCCCCGCGTGGAGGAGTTCCCGCCCGGTCACCACTGGAGCAGCACCGACGGGCTCGTCTCCTTCGCCGACCTGCGGCACGACCCGCTGGGCGACGGGGCCGGCATCGGCCCCTCGTTCACCACCCGCGAGGAGGCGCACGAGGCGATCAGGGAGTCCGTGGTCGAGTCCGTCCGGGCGCGGATGATGGCCGACGTCCCCGTGGGCGTGCTCCTCTCCGGCGGGCTGGACTCCAGCATCGTCGCCGCGGTGATGGTGCGACTGGCCGAGCCGGGCCAGGTGATCCGGTCGTTCGCAGCCGGGACCCCCGGCTCCCCCGACCTGGTCGCCGCCCGCGAGGTGGCCGCGTACCTGGGCACCGAGCACCACGAGCGGGTCTACGACGACGCCGACGTGCTCGAGGCGCTGCCCGAGGTCGTCCGGACGATCGAGTCCTACGAGCCGACCCTGGTGCGCAGCGCTGTGCCCAACCACCTGCTCTCCGAGCTCGCCGCGCAGCACGTGAAGGTGGTGCTCACCGGCGAGGGCGCCGACGAGCTGTTCGCCGGCTACCACCACCTGCGCGACCTGGAGCCCGAGGCGCTGGCCGACGCGCTGGTCGAGGGCATCGAGGTGCTCCACCACCTCAACCTCCAGCGCGCCGACCGCACCTCCATGGCGCACGGCCTGGAGGCGCGGGTGCCGTTCCTGTCCCGCGAGCTGCTCGAGACCGCGCAACGGGTGCCGCTGGCGTGGAAGAGCCTCGGGCAGGACCACCAGGCCCGCGCCCAGGAGAAGGCGATCCTGCGCGAGGCCTTCGAGGGCTGGCTGCCCGAGCACGTGCTGTGGCGGCGCAAGGAGCAGTTCGGGGACGGCTCCGGCACCGGCGCGGTGATGGCCCGCCAGGCGGCGGCGTTCGTGCCCGAGGAGGAGTGGGGCGACGTCCGCTTCGAGGGGCTGCCGCCGGCCCGCTCCCGCGAGGAGCTGGGCTACCAGCGGGTGTTCGCCGAGCACCCCGGCGGCACCCGGGCCGAGCAGGTGCTGGGGCGTTTCGCCACGGTCTGACCGGGCTGCACTCCGCCGGTGGCGCCACACGGGCGCAACACGGGCGGAACGCGTCTGTGCGCTGGCTGAGTCATCATCTCCGCATGACCCTGGCTCCTCCTGACGCAGGTCGGCGCGGCACCGCGGCCCCGCCGCCCCTGCGTCCGCGCCCGGACACCGTGGTCGGCCCGCACGACGGCCCGGCCGGCTGGCCCGCCGCACGCGTGGCCACCGCCGTGCGCGAGGGCGTGGTGACGGCGACCTCCGTGCTGGAGGCGCACCTGGCCCGCACGGCCGTGCACGACCCCGTGCTGCACGCGTTCGTGCACCTGGACGTCGAGCGCGCCCGGGCGCAGGCCCGGGACGTGGACGACGCGGTGGCCCGGGGCGTCGACCCGGGCCCGCTGGCGGGCGTGGTGTTCGCGGTCAAGGACAACGTGGACGTCGCCGGCGAGGTGACCGCCTGCGGCTCGCTGGCGCACACGGGCCGCCCGGCGGCCCGCGACGCCGCCGCCGTCGCCCGCCTGCGCGCCGCCGGCGCGGTGCTGCTGGGGCGGACGACGATGGACGAGCTGGCCATGGGCGCCTCCACCGTGACCGCGGCGACCGGCCCGGCGCACAACCCGTGGGACCCGCAGCGCTCCCCCGGCGGCAGCTCGGGCGGCAGCGCCGTGGCCGTGGCGGCCGGGCTGGTCTCGTTCGCCCTGGGCACCGACACCGGCGGCTCCGTGCGCGAGCCCGCCGCGCAGTGCGGGATCGTCGGCCTCGCGCCGACCCCCGGCCTGGTGAGCGCCGCCGGCGTGGTGCCCTACGCCCGTGGGTTCGACCGGGTCGGCCCGCTGACCCGGGACGCAGCCACGGCCACCCTCGTCCTCGCGGTGCTGGCCGGGCACGGCGACGACGAGCACCGCGCGGACGTCGAGCAGCGCCTCGGCCTGGGCTCGCCGGTCCTCGACGGGCTGCGCCTGGGCGTCGTCCGCGAGCTCGGCGAGCTGCCGAACTCCGCGGGGGTGCGCGAGCGCGTCGCCGCCCTGCTGGCGCGCGCCGAGGAGGCCGGCGCCGAGCTGGTGCCGGTCTCGGTGCCCCAGGCCCGCGAGGCGCTCGAGGCCTACCTGGTCGTGACGTCGGTGCTCGTGGCGCCCGTGGTGGCGCCGTGGGTGGCCACCGGACGCGCCGGCGCCCACGTGGTGCGGCGGCACCGCGACGGCCGCACGCTGGCGGCCGGCAGCCCGACGCTCGAGCGGGCCCGCCTCGTCCGACGTCGGCTGCGGCTGGCGCTCGAGCGGGCGCTGGAGGACGTCGACCTGCTCGTCTCCCCCACGATGCCCACGACCGCTCCGCTGCTCTCGGCGCTGTCCACCCCCGGCGGCGCCGAGGGGATCACCGACCCGGCCCTGGCCCCCTACACCGACTGCTGGACGGTCGTGGCGAACATGGCCGGGCTGCCCGCCCTGTCGCTGCCGGCCGGCCACAGCCACGAGGACGGTCTGCCCGTCGGCGCGATGCTCACCGGACGACGCGGTGGCGACGCCCTCCTGCTGGCCGCGGCCGAGGCGCTCGCCGAGACCGACTGACGCGCTCAGCCCTCGTCGGGGGCGTCCAGCACCAGCCGCTGGTGGCCGTCGGCGAGCTCGCGGACGGCGTCGAGGTGGCCCGCGTGGGTGGCGGTCTCCACCAGCACGTGCAGCAGCACCTCGTGCACGCTGGCGTAGGGCACGCCGGTGGGTCGCGCGGGCGGGTCGTCGAGGTCGAGGGTGCGGACGACCTCGTCGCTGTGCACGCAGGCGTGGTCGTAGGCCGCCAGCAGGGCCACGTCGTCGGCGTCCTCGGCCACCTCCCAGCCGGCGTGCCCGACCGGGAGGTCGACGTCCTCCCCGGCCAGCGCGTGCGCGAACCAGTACGTCTCCACGTCCCGCGTCAGGTGCTGGACGAGGCCCAGCGGCGTCCAGCCCGACGGCAGCCGTGCCGCACGCCGGTCGTGCGGGGTCATCTCCGCCACCTGGGCGCGCACGTGCCGTCGCTTGGAGCCCAGCCAGGCCAGCAGGAGGTCGCGCGTCGGGTCCGGTGCCGTGGCCTCCCGCTCGGGGTCGACGAGGGGGTCGACCCGGGAGCCGAGCCGGGAGTCGATGCGGGCGCCGGTGGTCTCGTCCATGCCCACCACCCTCCCGCGCGGCGCCGGCGGGCGCCAGCCGGTGGCCTCGACGGACGGGGATGATGGGGCGGTGGAACCGACCCGGCAGCGCGCCGCCGTCCGCGCGCACTACGACGCCCGCGCCGACACCTACGACGAGAGCGCCATGCACCACGACCTCGTCGCCGCGGTGGCCTCGCTGGTGCGGTCACGACGACCGGAGCCGCGGCCCGGCCGGGTCGTGCTCGACGTCGCCACCGGGACGGGCCTGGCGCTGCGGGCGCTGCAGGTGCCGGGGGCGGGGGCCGACGACCGGCTCGTGGGGGTGGACCTCTCCCCCGCCATGCTGGCCGTGGCACGGGCCCACCTGCCGACCGCCGGGCTGCTGCGCGGTGACGCCTCGCGGCTGCCCGTGGCCGGCGGCGTCGTCGACGTCCTCACGTGCGTGACCGCACCGCACCTCCTGCCGGAGCCGGAGGCGGCCGTGCGGCACTGGCGCCGCGTCCTGCGCCCCGACGGCCTGGTGGTCACGGCCACCTTCGCCGACGCCGTCGACGGGCCTCGGACGGCCCCGCGACGCGACCCGGCGCTGCCGCAGGGGTTCGAGCGTCGGCACGAGCCCTTCAGCACCCCGGCGCGGGTCGCCGACCTGCTCGCGCCGCACGGCCTGCGGCTGCGTGAGCACTCGCGGCTCGTCCTGGGCCGCGACGCCCTGCTGCTGTGCGCGGCGGAGGTCGCGGCTCAGTAGCGGGCGGCGTGGTGGCCTGCGACCTGCGTGGCGGTGAGGGCCGCGTGGTAGACGGCGACGTCGTCGACGTACCCGGCGAACTTCTCGCTGGACGGAGTGCCCGGCCAGCCGCTGAGGCCGCCGGAGCCGATCCGCCAGTACCCGGAGAAGCTCTGCGAGACGGTGTTGGTCGAGGAGCCGACCTGAGCTCCGTCGACGTAGAGCCGCATCCCGGCGGCGGACATGGTCGCGGCGACGTGGTGCCAGGCGCCGTCGTTGTAGGCGGCGCTCGAGGCGACCGTGATGCTCGGGCCGGCGCCGAAGACGAGGCGGCCGTCGTTGCGCATGTAGACCATCCGGTCGTACGACCAGCCCCAGGCGGTGGTGCCGGACTCGAACCCGATCAGCTTGCCCCCGCTGGTGGTCGTGGTGCTGAACCACAGCTCCACGGTGTAGACGGACGGGGCGGTGTAGGCGGTCTTGCTGACGACGAAGTCGTCGATCCCGTCGAGGCGCACGGACGTGCCGGTGTCGGTGCCGCAGGCGCGTGCCTGGGCGAGGGTGGGGCTGCCGTTGTAGGTGCCCGTGTTGCCGGTGCCGGAGGCGTCCGCCGCGGTGGTGCCGCCGGTCTCGTCCAGGCGCCATGCGAGGACCGGGCCGTGCGCGAGCGGCGCGCGCTGGCAGGAGTACCAGGCGGCCGTGGCCGAGCTGGGGCCGTTGCTGGTGGTCGAGCGGTAGGCCGCCGAGGCCGGCGCCAGCACGGAGCCGGGGCGCACGGCGCTCGCGCCCAGGAGCAGGGCCAGGGCCACGGGCAGCAGCACGGGCAGCAGGCTGAGCACCCCGACCGCGGGACGACGGAGCCGGTCCGGCGCGCCCGTCGGGTCGGCCGCGCCGGCGCGGTCGGCGCGGTCGTCCTGGCCGTCCTGGCCGTCCCCCTCGTCGGGGCCCTGGCGGTACCACCCCGCGAGCAGCACGACGAGCAGCAGGCCGAGCCCGGTGCCGACCGCTCCGGGGGTCAGCGCGTGGCCGTCGTGCCACCACAGGAAGGGGCGCCCCACGTAGGGCACGCGCAGCCGCGCGAGCCCGAGCACGTCCTCGCGGGCCACCGGGTCGCTGTCGGGCTCGGCGTTGGCGTCACCACGGGTGATCGCGGAGCCGTCGTCGCGGACCTCCACCACCCGGTGGACCAGCAGCGTCCCCGGCTGCGCCGGGCTGTCGACCAGCACGATCCAGCCGACCCGCAGGTCGGTGCCCGGGTCCAGGGGCGCGGAGACGACCACGTCCGAGGGCTCGATGCGCGGCAGCATCGAGCCGGAGACGGTGACGGTCGAGTGCCACCCGAGGGCGACCGGGAGCACCGACCAGACGACCAGGCCCGCCAGCACGGCCAGGACGGCGCGCGCCGCCGTGGTGACCAGCAGCGCGCACCAGCCGGTGCGGGCGGGACCCAGGGTCAGGAGGACTGGGCTTCCCACGTGAACCCCAGCCCGGCCGTGCCGCCCTGGGTGGAGTCGGGCGCGGCGGCGTCGAGGGAGTAGGCGATCCGGTAGACCCGGGTCTCGGTGGGGGTGCCGGTCAGCGACCAGGACCCGACGCCGGTGCCGAAGGAGGTCTTCGTGCTGAAGCCGGCCAGGGTGCCGGTGTAGGCGGTGCTCGAGGAGACGAAGCCGGCGCAGGACGGGAACGTGCCGCCCGTCCCCTCCTGGACCGTGAGGTCGAGGGACGCGGCGAGGTTGTTCGTCGTGCTGTAGCCGGTGGCGTAGAGCTTCACCGACCCGGCCACGGTGGAGGTCGAGGAGACCTTGATGCAGGCCTCGCCCGCGCTGCCGGGCTTCAGCCCGTTGACGGTGAACAGCGCGGTGCCGGTGTCGTCGTCGGTGATCGAGACGACCCCGGAGCTCCAGCTGTTGCCGGCGTTGGCGGTCGTGGAGGTGTAGGCCGAGCTGGAGGCCTGGTAGACGAGCAGCGAGCTCCCCACGAAGGCCGCGAGGACGCCGACGGCGCTGACCGCGACCGCGGACCGCCGACGGGGGCCACGGGAGAGTCGTCGACGTCCGGGCATGGGGTTCTCCTGGTGAGGTGAGGGTGGGACCAAAGTCCCTGTCACCGGTCCGAAACGGCAGACCCCCGGCCGGGATGAGGCGCCTTCACGCCATCCTCACAACCGTTTGCTCAGATCGTCGGCGACGCCACCTCGAAGACCTTGCCGGGGTTGAGCACGCCGGCGGGGTCGAGCGCGGCCTTCACGGCGCGGTGCATCGCCAGCACGGCGGGGCTCAGCTCCTGGTCGAGGCCGTGCCGCTTGAGCAGCCCCACCCCGTGCTCACCGGTGACGGTGCCCCCGAGCGCCAGGGCGTCGCTGATGATCTCCTCGAACGCCGCCTGGGCACGCTCCTGCGAGCCGGCGTCGTCCGGGTCGGCGACGAGCAGCGGGTGCAGGTTGCCGTCGCCGACGTGGGCGATGTTGGCGATGGTGATGTCGTGCCGGGCCGCGATCGCGTCGATCCGCCCGAGCATCTCGGGCACCGCGGCGATCGGCACGCACACGTCCTCGGTGAGCACCGGGCCCAGCCGCTCGAGCGCGGGGAACGCCAGCCGGCGGGCGCTGAACAGCATCTCCGCCTCCTCGGCGGTCTCCGAGCGCTCGGCCCACCCCGAGCCGGCGCCGCGGAAGCAGCGCAGCAGCTCCTCGGCGTGCGCCTCGGCGGCCGCCCCGCCGTCGTCGAACCGCGCCAGGAGCAGCACGTCGGCCTCGTCCGCCAGGCCCATGTTCTTCCAGGCGTCCACGGCGCGCAGGCAGTGCCGGTCGACGAGCTCGAACGCGGCCGGGCGCAGGCCGGCGGCCGTGGCGGCCCGCACCGCCTCGCCGGCCGAGACCGAGTCGTCGAAGTAGCCGGCCACGGTGACGCCCTGCGGCGGCAGCGGGCGCAGGCGGACGGTGACCTCGGTGACGATGCCGAGGGTGCCCTCCGCGCCGACCATGAGCCCCAGCAGGTCGTAGCCCGCCACGCCCTTCGCGGTGCGGCGCCCGAGGCGCACGACCTCGCCGGTGCCGGTGACGACCTCGAGGCCGATCACGTAGTCGCGGGTCACGCCGTACTTCACGCAGCACAGGCCACCGGCGTTGGTGGAGACGTTGCCGCCGATCGTCGACCAGGGCGAGCTCGCGGGGTCCGGCGGGTACCAGAGCCCGTGCTCGGCGACGTGGGCACGCAGGTCGTCGTTCACGACGCCGGGCTGGACGACGGCCAGCCGCTCCAGCGGGTCCACCTCCAGCACCTCGTCCATCGCGTCCAGGGCCAGGACGACGCAGCCGTCGAGGGCGTTGGCCCCACCCGAGAGTCCCGTCCCGGCGCCCCGCGCCACGACCGGTACCCCGTGCTCCAGGCACGCCCGCACGACCGTCTGCACCTCCGCGGTCTCCCGCGCCCGGACGACGGCCGCAGGCCGCCCCACCGGGGCCCAGACCGCCTGGTCGGCCGAGAGCCCGGCCATCACGTCGGGATCGGTCACGACCCGCCCCTCGGGCAGGCGCTCGAGCAGCGTCGCGAGGACGGGCGGCGTCGCTGCCGCCCGGGTGGAGTCGGTCAGTGTCACGGTGCGCACCTCGTCAGGAGTCGTCGGCCGGCGGTCGGACTGATGGTTGCCGGAGACACCCATCAGACCACTCGCCCTCGCACCGGCCGGGCGGGGCGTCCGCGCAGCGGGACGACGGCGCGCCGCGCCGCGGCGCGTCCCGCGAAGGACAAATCCCCGAGAAACACCCGGGCTCGCTCGACCGGACCACTCATAGTTCCAGCGTCCGGTCCGTTGGACCAGACATCGCCAGCGGCCTCACCCGACGCCGTCGCTTCCCTGGGGGGACCCTCTTGCTCCGCACCACTCGACGCCGCCGCGCCGCCACGCCCGCGTCCGCCATACCCTCGTCCGCCGCACGGTCGGTCGTCGCGCTCCTCGCGACCGCCGGCCTGCTCCTGGCCGGGCTCGGCAGTGGCGCCGTCGCCGCCGACCAGGCCTCCCCCACCCCCACTACCGGCACCAGCACCGGCACCGCGGCGAGGGCGACCTCGGGCGAGCGGGCGGCACGGCTGGACGTGTCGCCGTCGGTGTTCGTCGCGGGGCAGCTGCTCACGTTCAGCGGCCGGATGCCCACGTCGGGCGTGCAGAACATACGGCTCCAGTTCCACATGGGCCGCCCCGGGGACTCCTGGACCGACGTCGAGCGTGGCCGGGTCGGGCGCACGAGCCGGACCGGGGCCTTCTCCTTCACCTTCCCCGCCCCGGCGATGCTGAACGTCCGGTGGCGGGTGCGCTCCAGCAGCGGCACGACCCCCGGCGTCCTCATGCAGGCGCGCTGGCAGGAGATCCTCCTCGAGGTGGACGGCGGCTCGGACCGGGTCGCCACCGGGTCGACGTTCACGGTGGTGGCCGACACCGCCCCCGACATCTTCCAGGGCCCGCCGCCGATCCCGGGCCGCACCGTCGTCCTCCAGCAGCGGGTCCGTGGTGACGAGTGGCGCACCGTGGCCCGCGACCTCGTGGGCTCGGCCGGCCTGGCCAGGTTCCAGGTGACGGCACCCTCCCGCGCCCGCACCGTGGCCTACCGCGCGGTGCAGCGGGACTGGAACGAGGACGGCGACCGGATCGGCTGGTTCCCCTCCTACCCGCACCTCGTCGACGTGGTCTCCTCCGGAGCCGCCTCCCGGGACGACGCGGACCCGAGCACGGACGCCTCCTCCACCGCCTCCACCGACGCGGCCGAGCCGAGCGCGCGGGCCACCAACGCCGCGACCCCCACCGCGAGCACCCGGTACCGCTGGGCGCCGTCGCTCTTCGACTTCGCCTGGGAGTCGGGCGAGTCGCTGACCAGTCGCCCGGCCCGGGGCACGCGCCGCCAGGGCGGGTGGCTCGACACCTCCGACGGCACCGGCCGCGCCAGCAAGCACAACGGCGGCGTCGAGCTGGACACGGGCTGGGACAACCGCGGCGACGCCTACGGCTCCCACGGCACGACCACCCTGACCCTGAGCAGGAACGCCCAGACCTACGGCCGCTGGGAGTTCCGCATGCGCTCCCAGGTCGAGGAGTCCGGGCCCGGCAGCCAGCACACGATCCTGATGGAGCTCGTGCCGGCCACCGCCGGCACCGCGTGCTCGGCCACCGCCATTACCGTCGCGAAGGTGACCGCGACCGGCGGACGCCTCACCGTCGGCTCCTCCTCGGCGCGGGCCGACAAGGCCTGGACCTGGACCAAGCGCGGCGTGAGCCGAGGGACCTCGCCGCACAACTTCGCCGTCGAGGTCGGCCGCGACCACGTCACGTGGTTCTACGAGGGCTCCCCCATCGCCACCACGAAGAACCAGCGGGCCATCCCCGGCGTCCCGCTCACCCCGCGGATCAGCATGGTGGGCGTCGGTCAGCGCCGCGCGCCCCGCACCCAGGCGATCTACGACTGGGTCCGTGGCTTCCCGATCGACCACGGCAGCCAGGTGCGCCGCGGCCACGCCCTGCGCACCAGGACGCTGGGCACGCGCTGCTGAGCGGCGCTCGGCGACCCGGGCAACTCGGGCATCCCCCGGAACGACGAAACCCCAGGCCGTTACGGCCTGGGGTTTCTTCTGTGGGCGATACTGGGTTCGAACCAGTGACCTCTTCGGTGTGAACGAAGCGGTCACCGGACTCCACGCCTGACTCGCGCTCTCTCTAGGGCTGTGCTACCGCGGTTCTCAGGAGCAGACCGTGGCAATGCGATACATCTCGGTCTAGGGCTTTGTAGGGTTTCTAGGGGCTGGACACCACGACGACCGCCGGGAGGTCGTGGAGGACTCGTAGGCATGCAGGACCACGAGCTTCCGCTACTGCGAGCTGAAGCGAACCAGGTTTGATGCCGTTCCTGTTTGAGTCCATGAGGATGAGCACCATAGTCGCCCAGTACCGGCAAGTGGGCACCAGATGGTCAAGGTCGGCCGGCGAGACCCGTCCCTGCAGCATCCGGACCTGATCGTTGGCCCACCGCAGGTACTTCTCCACCACCTCCGAGGCGCCCCCTGAGATGTGCGTGCCGTCCGCAGCTGCCTTCAGCAGCGCGGCGGTCCTGGCCGGTGCCGACGACGGGCCACAGGATGTTCCGACGGTCGAGCATCGTCATGGCGTCAGGATCCGGCTCGGCATGGCGCCGAAGTTGTCGTGAGCGCGGATGGTGAACCCGAGCCGCTCGAAGAACGCTCGGCGACCGCCGGCATCGCTGGAAAGGTCGATCGACCCGCCGATGAAGGTGCACCCATGCCCCTCGGCCTGCCGCGCGTACTCCATCACCAGGGCCTTGCCGGCGCCTGCGCCTCGGGCGGACTCGTGCACGTGCACCCTGTCGAGGAACGCGTGCGGGGCTGGCGGCAGGTCGAAGGCGTCGAATGCGCCGCTTTCGAAGAAGTCGGAGTCGAACGATCCGCTCAGCACTCCGACAATCTGGCCATCTACCCGTGCACACAACCTGCGGTAGTGGCTTTCTCCCGGACCGTAGAACTTCAGAAGGTTCTGGGGGAAGTCCGTAGACGCTTCAAGCACGCGTTTGAGCGGCTCGGCATCGCCGAGCCGCATCGCAGACACCTCGACTAAAGCCACATGCGGTAGTTGAACACACGCCGCTCTGCTGAGCGAGCACGATTCATGACCGCTGAAGGCGTCGTCGATGCTTCGCTGCGGCTCCGCGTGAAAGTCGTGAGGGATGAACCATCTGAGGACCGTCTGTCCACGTCGACGCTCTTGGGTCCGCACTAGCCGACCGCGTCTGGCCGGAGGGCTATGCGTCGCTCAGCGGTCGCGTACGGGGTGGAATCACATTCGACAGGGCGTGCAGTGAATGTAAATGTTCCTTACTCGCGCCGAGAGGCCCATACAGCGACCGTCGCCGCGAGGGCGTTCAAGGAAGGTCATGGCGCGACCTGGTGGAGACCTCGAAGAGAGTGAGTAACAGGTGACCGAGGGGTCTGGTTTGGACCGCCCGCATGACACCTGGTACGCGTTCGATGAGTCTGAGGCATTGGTCGCGGCCCCAGTGCTGGATGCCGGGTTCGTTGGTGCCGGCGGCTACGCGGATGCGCACAGCGCGATTCGCGAAGGCCTTCCTGAGGTTCTTGGTCGCCTCCCGGGGTCACGCGCGAACGCTGAGCCTCCGCAAGAACGGGACTGCTGAAGGTTCGGCAGTCCCGACTCGTATGCAACGCGCAGGAGCGGCACGGCGCTCGCATAATCATCCTGAGCCAGCATCGAACCGGCAGACCCGGTCAGATGATGCGTGTGCGCGGCGAACGCTAGAACGAGCAGGAAGCGGCCAGGGTCAGGCTCGTGACCATTGTGTCGGAGCGATACGTCTGCGGCCTGAAGGTAGGTGGTGTCCCACGACGCCAACATCTCCTCGCACGCGCCCCGCAACTCGTTCTCGCTGGGAGCGACTCCGGCATCGGAGCTCTGCGGCTCGCGTTCCACATATCGAGCCTAGTCGGGAGGATGCACACCACCCGGCAAGCACGTCAGCGAGGCCCGACTGTCTTCGCCAGAAGCCCAGCAGCTTCAGCTCTCAGCCATTCATACGTCTGCATCAGTGGCACCTTCTTGCTGCCGCATCGACGCGAGTGGCAGCACTACGAGGCGCAGGCAGTGCCACCAGGCGTAGACGGCTGCCGATCCCCAAGTCTGGGCGTCGGTCAGCAGTCCGTGCGCGAGGTCGTTGCGCAGGTTGGAGCCGCGCTGCTCGACCAGCAGCGCCCGCAGCTCGAACGCCAAGTTGGCTCCGAGTAAGTCTGTCGCCTCATACATCTCGAGAAGTGCTCCGATGGACTTCTCCTTCTCGACGCCGTCGTCGGCGACGTGCCGGGTGAAGACCTGATGGGACTTGAAGTGCTGGCGGATGAGCTCCTCGAGCTGCGGGACAAGGACCGAGATGGCCGACGGGAAGTCGCCGGCCAGCCCGTGCTGGAGGCCTCGCGCCCAGAGCTGTTCATGGCCAGGCGGGACGAGTGGCGACTCGACACAGAGCATCGTCAGAAACGGCAGATCCCAGCGATGCTCGAACGCGATGGTCTGAAGCGCAGGGTAGATCTGAGCCTGCACCGTGAGGCCTATGCGTTGGGGGAAAGAGCCCACGAGCTCCGCTTCGACGACGTCGTCGGTGAGCTCGGCGCCGGACAAGCCCCCGTGGGTGGCGACCTTCCGTGCGTCGTGGCTGTAGGTGACTCCGCCGAAGAGCTGAGAGAGGCTGCCGGTGAGTCTCGTGCGCTCGTCTATGACGGCTTGGTCGAGGTCGGTGAGGCGGGCCACGGAGGTGAGACGGATGAGGGCGTCGAGGCGTGTCCTGCCAACGACAAATGCCTGGGACTGGGCAACGATGGCGGTGATGTCGATGGGGTCCGAGCTGATCACCATCATCTGTTCGAGGGACTCCTCGCGTACGTCGGCGAGCAGGGCTTGCAGGGAGCGCAGCCACGGCTCGACACCGTGCGCTGACCGGTACCTCCTCGGGAGGCCACGCAGCATCGAGATCGCCTTCTCGAGGAAGTGCCCGGCCACCATCGCGCCGGCATCACCACCGAGACGCGACTCGGCCTCGTCGAGGTACAACTCCGCGATGACCTCGGTGGCATGGTGCGCCCGGTCGGGCAGCTTCGCGGACTGGAACCACGAGCTGGCCTCCCGCGCGAGCGCCCTTGCGCGGCGTGGAGCATCGGAGCCTGATGCGAGCTCCAGGAGCCGCTCGGCAAGGGCCTCAGCCTGACCACCATCCAGACGGCGGGTGGTGGCCAAGAGCTCGGAGACCTCAACGAGCATCCACCGGTCCGGCACCTCTGGTGCAAGGACCAAGTCGAGAAGCCTGTCTGCGACACCTTGGGCCAAGGCAACGCCCGGCTTCCCGCGTCTGAGGGCGAGTTCCAGTCCACGTCGGTAGCTGTCCTTGCCGACGTCCATCCACGACTCGGGGTCCAACGGGACTGCGAAGTAGCTGTCTACCGCCAGCTGCCACATCGCCTGGTTCTGCCGATCGCCATACGCCCATGCGACGTCCGCTGCGCGTGCTCGGATGGTCGGCTCGATGACCTGAGGTGCGATGTCCGCGAGAAGACTCAGTTCCTCCTCGCTGAAGTCTTCGGGCAGGACGCTCCGGCGCCCGTCCATGCGGATCATCGGCTCGAACGGCTCATTCCAGTTGTCCGGCACGAGCATCGGCGAGCAGACCCGCGCCAGCACCTGGAGCGCCTTGCACCGAGCGCTCGCCTCCCCGGCGCTCTCGTCGGTCTCAGCCGCGAGCCGCTCCAGCCCGAAGGCGAGTCGCTCCGGCGGCAGGTACGGGCCTTCACCGATCTCATCAACTAGCTCTGCCAGGCACGCCGGGTCGAAGCCGGTCGGGCCAGGCGCGTCGTAGGTGTGGTCGGACGTCATTGCGCCCATCCTGACCGTCGTCCGACCATCAAGCACCTGAGTTCGTTCAGGACGTTGCGGCAGCTGACCTGTGGCCTGCCCGAAAGGTGCTCGCGGCAGTTGCTCGCGCACTAGGGTTGCCGCTCATGCAGATCCGGAGCATCGACCTCCCGGACGAGCTCCTCCAAGCGGCTCGTGACGGGCAACTGGTCGTCTTTGTCGGCGCCGGCGCATCGAGAGACGACCCGTCAGGCCTACCCGACTTCGCCAAGCTCGTTACACGCATCGGGCGTCGGGCGGACTCCCGACCAAAGAAGGCCGACCTCCGTCGACCGGACGTGTTCCTCGGACGCCTCGACGACGAGAAGGTCGACGTTCACCGCCTTGTCCATGAGGCGATCAATCTGCCCAAGTCAGAGCCCAACCGGCTCCACCACGCCATCATCGACGTCGCGCGTACCCATGGCCCCATCCGCGTGGTGACCACCAACTACGACCTGCACCTCACGACCGCGGCTCGGTCCCGTGGCCTGGAACCGCAGGTATTTGAGGCTCCCGCGCTCCCCGTGGGCGACGACTTCACCGGCATCGTCCACCTCCACGGCGCACTCACCCAAGACCCAGCCCGCTTGGTGGTCACCGATGTCGACTTCGGTCGCGCCTACCTGCGCGAGGCCTGGGCGGCTCGCTTCCTCGAGCGGATGTTCAGCTCCTTCACCGTGCTCTTCATCGGCTATAGCCACGGCGATGTCGTCATGCAATACCTCGCCCGCTCACTCGACCGTCACGGCCGTCGCTACGTCCTCACCCACGAAGCCAACCGCGCCGAGTGGCGCTCCCTCGGGCTGACACCGGTCACCTACGAAGCGACCGGAGGATCCCACCACGCCCTCCCTGGCGCACTCGAGCGCTGGGCCGAGCTCACGGCGATGGGCCGAACGGAACACCGGACCCTCATCACCGACATCGTGGCGGGCGATCCACCGACCATCCCCGACGAGGCCGCCTACATCGAGGAGGCATTCGGACATCCCGAGCGGGTGCGCTACTTCGCCGGGGCGGCACGAGGCGCGTCCTGGTTGACATGGGCCGCCACCCGACCCGAGTTCGGCGCGCTGTTCGACGATGGCAGCCAGGCAGATCCGGAAGTCACCCAGACCATCGCGGCCTGGGTCGTCAGTCACTACGTGCTTGACCCAGGCCACACCGCCCAGGCGCTCAGGCTCCTCGGCAACCGGATGTGGTCGCCCGCGTTGTGGGAAGCGATCACCTTCGGACTCTTCGCTCACGAAGGCCCATTGCCGACCCCCATTACGCCTTGGGTGCCGCTCGTTCTCTCGCAGGTCCCGACCGCGCGACGCGACACGCTCGACATGTTGATGTTCGAGAACGACAAGTGGGGCGAGCATCCTGACCTGCTGCTCCTCCTCTGGGAGCACCGCACCCGCCCGATCCCGCAGGCCGGACTCTCCTACGGACATGACACGAGTTTGCCGGGCTTCGACATTGACCTCGCCGGTGAGGAGTACTGGCTGAACGAGACGTGGACGAAACTGCTCAGGCCCCGCCTGAGCGAGCTAGCCGGGCCGCTCCTCGACATCACCGGCAATCAACTGGCAGCGGCCGACCGGCTCTACCGGGCGCTCAACCCGGGCGCCGCGTACGGACCTCGTGGGTTCGCCTGGCGTGCGATCGAGACCTCGGACGACTACCACTCGCAGGAGGGCTTGGATGTTCTCATCGAAGCGGCCCGCGAGTCCCTCGAGTTCCAGCTCGAACACCAGCCGAAGCGTGCGACCACCGTGCTCGACGACTGGCTGTCCTCGGATGTCGATATCCTCCGCCGCCTCGCCGTACACGGGTGGCGCCTGCGGACAGACCGTACGGCCGATCAGAAGCTGTCCGCCGCGACCGATGCAGACCGCCTCTACGACGACGCCGTGCGGCACGAGTTGCGACTACTCCTGACCGAGCATCTCCCCCAGGCGGACGAGGCCACCGTTCGACTCGTTGTGGCCCGAGCTGTTCAAGGACCCAGCTCGGCGAACGTGACCGACGACGGCGACGACATCCAACGCGCCACATCGCCGGTCCTCGCCCGCTACTACCTTCTCGATCGCCTCAGGTCTGCCTTCCCAACCGTCACCCCGCTCGCGGAGGCGTTCGCCGAACTCCAGCGCGTTCACCCAGAACTACGTGCCCGCGGTGTAGACGGCCCAGCTCTCGTGGTTGAGGCCTCATACCCCCAGCGGGAGCCACTCTCAGCTGACGAGCTTCACCAGCTCCTCAGCACAGATCCGCATGAGGCGGCGACACAGCTCACGGCTTACGCAGACCAACCCGTGTCGTTCTTCGGCGGACCCACGTGGCGAGGGACCCTGAGCGCAGTCCGCGCCTGCGTTGAGGCACACCCCGAGGACGGTCTGCGACTCTCGGCGGCGATCGCCCCCTCCCCCGACGAGGCCGGTGCGCAACTGCGGCAGACCGTCATACACGCCTGGGCCGACGCAACCATCGACGAAGAACTCGCCGGCGAGATCCTCGTCGAGCTGGCTCGCGTCGACCTTGACCACGTCCTTACCGCGGTAACCTCGATGCTTGCCGGCCCGGGCAGAGGTCGACCTGGCCCCTCGTGGGCAGGACTGCCGGCAGCACGCGGGCTCGCCACCAGACTCTGGCCTGACCGCGACGTACCCGGAAACGTCAACGCCGCCGGTGACCTCATGATCGAGGCCATCAACCACCCAGCAGGCGAGCTGGCGGAGTTCTGGACCCTCGCTGTGCAGCACGACTGGCGCGAGCAACAGGGCACGTGGGAGGGCATCAGAGGCGACACACAACTCGGCCTGGAGAAGATCGTCTCTGACCCAGGACGAGCAGGAGTTCTCGGCCGGTCGGTGCTACTGGCCCAGCTGCGCTTCTACCAGCGCGCCGACGCGGACTGGACCGCACAGAATCTGCTTCCGCTCCTGGACTGGTCCAGGAGCGTTGACGAGGCACCCGGCAACTGGCAGGTCTTTCTTGAGCACGGCCGGCCCGACGAGGAGCTGCTCGAGGCGGGCCTCCTGCCGCACTACCTCGCAACGGCGAGCCACCTGAGCGAATTCAGCAAGGATCGAATGGAGTGGAAACTCGGCGACCACCTGGCTCAGGTCGCGCTCTTCACCTCAGTTACGCCGCGGACCTGGCTGAGCCGCTTCGTCCGCGTCGCGTCCGAGGAGACGAGGTGCGCCTGGGTCCGACGGGTGTCCCACCACCTCAAAGACATGCCCCCGGAGCACGCCACCATGCAGTGGAAGCGCTGGATCCAGCGGTACTGGAACGACCGTGTCCAGTCCATCCCCCTCCCCCTCACCTCCGCCGAGGGAGCCGCCATGGCGAACTGGATCCCGCACCTGCCTGAGCAGCGCTCCGAAGCAGCAGCGCTCTTCATCCAGGGACCAGCCGCCATCGGACAACGCGACAGCCTGCTCTACGCGCTCTCGAAGGCAGACCTCGCGCCGGACGCTGAAGCGTGGCTGAACGTGGTCACGCACTTGCTTGCCGGGACAGACGAGCGCCAGTACGCGATCGGCCACTCCCTCGCGACCATCGTTCGGAAGCTGCGAGGAGCAGCCCCGGGCCTCGACCTCGGACCGCTGATCGAGCACGCCATGCGCTTGAGATGCGCAGACGCCCCGGAATGGTAGCGATGGCTAGCTGAGTTGGGCGCAGCCCATGGCAGGCCCGCCCGACGTGCGGGCCCGGCAACTGACCTGGTCGCCCTCGGCCGCACCGCCCTCATTCCGTCGCTGGTCCAGGCCTAGAAACTGGCGACCGCCATGGACGAGACGTGGCTGCTGCCCAACTGGTGCCGCGACCTGACCGGCCCCAACGGCGAGGGCTGGGGCGACATCGTCCGCCTCATGGTCGACACCGGCCTGCGCATCAGCGAGCTGTTCGGCGCTGGCCACCTGGCATACGTTCCCGAGCGGTCCGTCCTCATGGTCATCGACACCTCGACCGAGTCGGGCGGCCGCCGTGAGTACCGAGGCAACCGCGGGAAGTCGAAGGCCGCCATTCGCGAAATGATGGTGATCCCGCAGGCCGAGGCGCCACTCGAGCGCATGCTGGCAATCCGCGAGCGCGGACTGGCCCTGGAGCCGGCACGCGCAGCTAGGCGCGCAACACGCAACAGCAAGCGCACTCCGAACCGACCGCCCGAGGACCTGTGGACCCTCATCGTCAACGGCGAGTACGGCGGGTTCATGTCGTACGGCCACTGGCGCAAGAAGCTCACCGTGGCCCAGAACGCCAGCGGTGTTACCTACACCGCACACGAGCTGCGCCACGTCTTCGCGTCCTTGCTTTACGCGGCTGGCCTCAAGGAGGATGCCATCGCCTACCAGATGGGCCACAGCTCACCCGACGTTGCGCGACGCATCTACCGCCACCTCTTCAAGATCTCGAGCAGCGAGGTTGCCAAGCGCGTCGGAACCAGCGCCGAGATCATCACCGCACACGAGCGCGCCGACGCCGAGGCGGAGCTGGCGGACGAGGACGCACCGGCTTACGACCCCGAGGACGCCGAGTGACGTGGCACCGCCCCTGCCCTTCCCCTGCCGGCTCGCGCTGGGGGCGAGGTGGACAGTAGAAGCCGCTACCGAGCAGGTAGCGGCTTCCGTCTTTGCAGCCGGGAGCCCCCTGACTCTTTGTAGGGTTTGTAGGGCGCCAGTGACCACTTCACTGGGAACGCCAAAAGCCCAGGCCGTCTGACCTGGGCTTTCTCGGTGGGCGATACTGGGTTCGAACCAGTGACCTCTTCGGTGTGAACGAAGCGCGCTACCACTGCGCCAATCGCCCGTGCTGCACCTCTCGGTGCGGAACGAGACTGTAGCCGCACTGTGTCGGGCACACCAATTCCGGGTCCACCTCGCCCGCCGACAGACCCGCCGGGGGTCGCGTCGCGCCCACGACGGGCCCCGGTCGGGGCGAGGGGCCGGACCGAGCGAGAGCCGCACGGACACCGGGCCGATGCGCCGGCGGACGGCTCGCAGACGCGGGTGCGACGCCCCGGCATCCCCGCTCCCACCAGCCGCGACGCCACCCCAGGAATCACTCCCGACACTCCCCTGACACCACGAGGACACCCCCGATTTGGCGCCGTCGGGGGGCTCGGCTAATGTTCTCGACGTCGCCAAGGGGCACCGCCCCGAAGCAGACAAGCGGACGTAGCTCAGTTGGTAGAGCGCAACCTTGCCAAGGTTGAGGTCGCGAGTTCGAGCCTCGTCGTCCGCTCTGAGAGGTCGCTTGATGGCCAGGCCTCCACGGTGGGTTGGCCGAGAGGCGAGGCAACGGACTGCAAATCCGTGTACACGGGTTCAAATCCCGTACCCACCTCGTAGAGTAGACAACTCAACAACTAGGACGATTGGCGCAGCGGTAGCGCGCTTCCTTGACACGGAAGAGGTCACTGGTTCAAACCCAGTATCGTCCACAGACAGAACCCCCGGACCCTCGGTCCGGGGGTTCTTGCATTGCTCCGACCAGCACCGCCGCATGCTCTCGAGACGACTCGTCCATCCGGCCGTCGGCGCAGGTCAGAGCCGCTGCGCGAGCGGTGCGTGCCGGCAGGGGACGCGGATTGGGCACCGGTCCCCCGGTCCGCTAGTGTCCTCGTCGTCGCCAGGGCGCAAGCCCCGGAGGACGTGCGGACGTAGCTCAGTTGGTAGAGCGCAACCTTGCCAAGGTTGAGGTCGCGAGTTCGAGCCTCGTCGTCCGCTCCGCAGCAGCGAGGGCCGACCCGGAGACCGGGTCGGCCCTCGCTGCGTCTGCAGGCCTGCGCGCCTCAGGCCCGTGCCAGGGGCACGGTCAGGCTCGACCGGTGCAGCGTCGCGAAGACCGCGGCCTGGGTGCGGCTGGCCACCTGGAGCTTGCCGAGGATGTCGGAGACGTAGTTCTTCACCGTCTTCTCCGACAGCTGGGCCTCGTGCGCGATCTGGCGGTTGGTCAGCCCGTCGGCCAGCAGCAGGAGGATGCGGCGCTCACCGGGGGTGAACACGTCGACCTCCGGGTCGGACTGCTCGGCGTGCCGCACGTGGTCGAGCACGGCCCCGGTCACCTGGGGATCGAGCACGGACTGGCCGCGCGCGACCCGCCGCAGGGCGATGGCCAGCTCGTCGAGGTCCGCGTCCGCCAGGAGGTAGCCGGTCGCGCCGGCCTGGATCAGGTCGATCAGCCCGACGTCGTCCCGCTGCTCCCCGAGCACCAGGATGCCCGTCGCGGGCGAGCGCTCACGCACCTCCCGGCACGCCTCGGCCCGCGCCGTGGCGGGCAGCCCCGCGTCCAGCAGCAGCACGTCCGGTCGCAGCGCCGGGACCCGGGCCACGGCAGTCCGCACGTCCTCGGTGTCCCCCACGACCCGGGCAACGCCGCTGCCCTCGAGCAGCGACCGCAGCGCGAGGCGCAGCAGCCGGTGCTGGTGGAGCAGGTAGACCTCCGGGCGAGGGACGACGTCTGTCGCCTCCATGCTCCGGACGCTATGCCCGGGGAGGGACGCCGCCCATCGGCGCAACGGCAGGGTGAGCCAAGGTAAATGGTCCTCTCCTGCCCCGATCGGCCCGGGCCACCTCGCCCCGCACCCGGGCCGCACCCGTGGGGTCGACCTCGACCACGGCGCAGGCCACCCGCGGCAGGACGGCGGCAGCCACGCCGCGCTCGGGGGCGCCGGCCGCGCTCGCCGACCGGTGCGTGCCGAGGACCAGCACGTCGGCCCCGTCCGAGGCGTCCACCAGGACGTCGGCGACGCGGCCGTTCGCCAGGACCCGGTGCACGGGCACCGCACCGGCCCGGGCCGCGGTCGCCTCGGCCAGCGCTCGGGCCTGCGCCCGGGCGGCGTGATGGCGGGGCAGGCTGTAGTGCCCCGGAGCCTCACCGACGAGCACCTCGCCCTGGCCCGGCCACACGGTCACCACCTCCAGCTCGCGTCCGCTGACCTCGGCGGCCCGCAGCGCCCAGGCGAGGGCGTGGGCACTCCCCCGCGAGCCCGACACGGCCACCACGACACGACCGCAGGCCGCCGCGTCCTCCGACGTCCGCTGCTCCATGGTCGCCCCCTCGGCGCTCGGTTCCCGTCACGCTCCCCTCCAGCATCCCCCCGCCCCGCCGCCGACACAGGACCCCATCGGCAGGGGCGGCGGGAGCGGGAGAGCCCCTCCCGACCGGGACCTGGGGCCCTGTCCCCTGCCTCCCCGAGCCCGACCCGGCCTCCTCCGACGGGTCCGGACGCACGTCGACCCCGGGACGCGGGGGCGCACCGGGGCTGGAGCCGTACGACGACGTCGGACGACGGGGGTCGTCCGTGCCGGAGGAGGATCAGTCGATGTCGCTGGGGTCGATGTAGACGAAGAGGGACTCGAGGTGGCCGTCGTGCGGGGCGAACCGCATGCCGACGGGGCTGTCGGGGCGCACCCCGGTCTTGCGGCCCTGGTCCACGAACCAGATGAGCTCGCCCCAGGTCAGCTGCTGGTCGAGGTCGAGGCCGATGGCCGTGTTGATGGTCTTCTTCTCGAAGGTGTCGAAGTCGTCGTCGCTCATACCCCCCACAGTAAATGTGCCCGCGGAGGCGTCGGAGGCGATTTCCCTCGCCTCGCACGTCACCTCCGTTAACTCTGTGCAACGTCGGGCCGCCGCACGGCCCGACGTCCGGGGCACCCTCACGTCCCGACCTCTCCAGGTCTGGACCAGCAGGCACGTCCACCGCCCGACAGGTGTGGGTCGGCCCGCGGCGGGGCACCTTCCTCCCGAGAGTGGACGGCACCGCCGCCTCGCGCCGACGGACTCCGTCGGACCAGGGGACGCGAGGCGGGCGTGGTCACCAGTTCCGCCCCCGGTCCGTGGCTCGGACCGGGGGCGGACGCACGTCCGGACCGGACCAGCCGCCCACCACCCGGACAGTCCGTGCCGCCGGGATTGATCCGGCCGCACACTGGGTAACGAATCGGTATCGGTCCGCCGTTGATGTGGGCGTACGGGCAGCTGGCCCGCTAAGCCCGGAGGAGCGTCGACGGCATGCGAGGGCCGACGTCGGGTCGTGGTCCGTCCAGCCTCGAGACCACCCGGCTCCCCGCTCCACGCGGGGAGCCGGACGACCCTGGCGCCGACACGCTCCCGGCCGCCCTGGGTCGACCCTCAGCGCGGCGTGAGCTGCGCGGAGGCCAGCCACTCCTGGACCAGGCCCCATCGCTGCCCGCGCACCCGCGCGACGTAGACGACGAGGCCCTCCCAGCCGGCCTCGCCCCGCCGCCACTCCAGGAGCAGCCCCGGCCGCTTCACCCCGTCCGCGTCGACGGCGTCACCGACCCAGCAGTGCCGGGCGGGGCACGCGTCCACGAGCGGGGGCCGCCCGTGACCCGTCGGGTCGGGCCCGGGGAAGGACGCCGGCGGGCGCGCCCTGTCCCGCAGCGGGACCCCGCTGCCCCGTTTGCTCATACCGCCCGCCACGCGCCGATGGTCGCACAGGATCGAACACCTGTTCGAGTCCGGAGCCCGAAGTGACTCACCGGTAGCCTCGCCCGGCCCACCGACCTACGGTGGCCCCATGACGCAGGACACACCGCTGCCCGGCCGCGCGGACATCCGCCGCTCCACCAACCAGGCTCCCCCGCTCGTCGGCCACAACGCCGTCACCGGCGACGCCGCGCTGAGCGACGCCGTGCTGCGGCACGCCGACGGGTCGGTGCTGGAGGGTCTCGCCGCCCTGGGTGCGGAGGCGGGCAGCGCGGAGGTCCGCGAGCACGGGGTCCTGGCCAACACGCACACGCCCGTGCTGCGCCCCTACGACCGGTGGGGCAACCGGGTGGACGAGGTCGACTTCCACCCGTCCTGGCACCACCTGATGACGCGCGCCACCGCGCACGGCCTGGGGGCCGCCGCCTGGGCCGCCGAGGCCGTCGGGCAACCGCACGCGCACGTGCGCCGTGCCGCCGGCTTCATCGCCTGGTTCGGCCCGGAGCCGGGGCACGCCTGCCCCACCACCATGACGTACGCCGCCGTGCCGGCCCTGCGCGCGGACCCCGCGCTCGCGGAGCGTTTCGAGCCCGGCCTGACGTCGACCACCTACGACTTCGGCCTGCGCGCCCCCGGCACCAAGGCCGGCCTGCTGGCGGGCATGGGCATGACCGAGAAGCAGGGCGGGTCCGACGTCCGCACCAACCTCACGCGTGCCGTGCCCACCGGGGGCGACGGCACCTACACGCTGCACGGCCACAAGTGGTTCACCTCGGCGCCGATGAACGACCTCTTCCTCGTGCTCGCCCAGGCCCCCGGTGGCCTCACCTGCTTCGTGCTGCCGCGGGTGCTCGAGGACGGCACCCGCAACGCCCTGGACGTGGTGCGGCTCAAGGACAAGCTCGGCAACCGCTCGAACGCCTCCTCGGAGCTCGAGGTGGACGGGACCCTGGCCCACCGGCTCGGCGAGGAGGGACGCGGCGTGCGGACCATCATCGAGATGGTGGCCGCCACCCGGCTCGACTGCGTGCTCGGCTCCACCGCCACCATGCGGCGGGCCGTGGCGGAGGCCTCCTGGCACGTCGCCCACCGCGACGCGTTCGGCGGGACGCTCGCGGACAAGCCGCTCATGCAGAACGTGATCGCCGACCTCGCGATCGAGACCGAGGCCGCCACGGCGCTCGGGATGCGCCTGGCCGCCGCCGTGGACGCGCGCGACGACGCCCACGAGGCCGCCCTGCGCCGGATCGCCCTGCCGCTGGCCAAGTTCTGGGTCTGCAAGCGCACGCCGACGGTGGTGGCCGAGGCGATGGAGTGCCTGGGCGGCAACGGCTACGTGGAGGAGTCCGGCCTGCCGCTGCTGTTCCGGGAGTCCCCGCTGAACTCGATCTGGGAGGGCTCCGGCAACGTCAACGCCCTCGACGTGCTGCGGGCGCTCTCGCGCGAGCCCGGCGTCCTGGACGCCTGGATCACCGAGGTCGGCCTGGCCAGCGGTGGCGACCACCGGCTCGACCGGGCCGTCCAGGAGACCCTCGCCCTGCTCGGGCGGCTCATGGGCGAGCCCGACCAGATGGAGCGCCAGGCCCGCCGCCTGGCCTCGCGGATGGCGCTGGTCCTCCAGGGCGCCCTCCTGGTGCGGTTCGCCCCGCCCGAGGTCGCCGACCTGTTCTGCGGCTCGCGGCTCTCCCCCGGCCACGACGGTGTCTTCGGCTGCCTCGAGAGCGGCGACCCCGCCGCGGTGGTGAAGCGGACGACGCCCCAGGCCTGAGCCGACGAGGGACGAGGCTCACGCACGACGAGGCCCCCGCCGGACGGCGGGGGCCTCGAGCGCCTTGCGGGGTCCTGCGGGGTCCTGCGTCAGACGGTCTGGCGCTCGCGGACGTCGGCCGGGGCGTGCTCGCCGGCGGCCGGGGCGGGCTGGTCCTCGTGCTCGTCCAGCATCGTCGCCTCGTCGAACGGCTCCTGGCCCGAGAGCACCCGGTCCAGGCGAGCGCGGTCGAGGCTGTGGGTCCAGTGGCCGATGAGGATGGTCGCGATCGAGTTGCCGGCGAAGTTGGTCAGGGCGCGGGCCTCGGACATGAACCGGTCGATGCCGACGATGAGCCCGACGCCGTCCAGCAGCTCCGGTCGGTGCGAGGACAGGCCACCGGCCAGTGTCGCCAGGCCCGCGCCGGAGACGCCGGCTGCGCCCTTGCTGGCGATGACCATGAAGGCCAGCAGCGAGATCTGCTCGCCGATGCTCAGCGGGTCGCCGAGCGCCTCGGCGATGAACAGCGAGGCCATCGTCAGGTAGATGGCGGTGCCGTCGAGGTTGAAGGAGTAGCCGGTCGGCACGACGACGCCGACGGTCGAGCGCTCCACGCCGGCGTGCTCCATCTTCGCGATCAGGCGCGGCAGCGCCGACTCCGAGGAGGACGTGGACACGATCAGCAGGAACTCCCGGCCCAGGTAGGCGAACAGCTTGAAGACGTTGACGCCCGTCGCCACCTTGAGGATGGCGCCGAGGACGCCGACCACGAAGATCACGCAGGTCACGTAGAAGGCGATCATCAGCACCGCGAGGCTCTTCAGGGCGTCGACGCCCGTGGCGCCGACGACGGCGGCGATGGCACCGAAGGCACCCACGGGGGCCGCCCACATGATCATCGCGAGGACGCGGAAGACCACGCGCTGCAGGTGGCCGACGCCGCGGAGCACCGGCTCGCCGGCCTTGCCCATGCCCTGGAGGGCGAACCCGACGAGCAGGGCCACCAGGAGCGTCTGGAGCACCGAGCCGGACGTCAGCGACGAGACCAGCGAGGTCGGGATGATGCCCAGCAGGAAGTCGGCGGTGCTGGCGTGCGACTCACCGGCCGTCGCGGCGCCCACGCCGGCGACCTCGTCGGTCAGCCGCAGCCCGTCACCGGGGTGGATGAGGTTGCCGACGACCAGGCCGATGGCCAGCGCGACCGTCGACATCAGCAGGAAGTAGCCGAGGGCCAGGCCACCGACCTTGCCCACCCGGGCAGCGCTGGCGACCGACCCGACTCCCAGCACGATCGTGCAGAAGATCACCGGCTGGATCATCATCTTGATGAGGGCCACGAAGCCGGTGCCGAGCGGCTTGAGCGCCACCCCGACCGACGGGAACGCCAGCCCCACGACGATGCCGGCCGCGACGGCGACGATCACCGCCAGGTACAGGTAGTGGGTGCGCGAGCGCGTGGCTGTGGTGGCTGTGGTGCCGGGGCTGCTGCTCATGAGACCTCCTCGTCCGGGTGCCGGGACCGACCCGACGGACCGAGGTTCCCCGCTGCTGTGAGGTGCGTCACCGTTGTGGTCGTTGTGATCACGGACACCTGAGCGCGGGGCACTGCGGCACCCCGCCGACGCCGCCGGTGGGCGGGGTGAGCGTGTCCTGGGGCACAATCCGTGCCGTGCTCCCCCGCCGTGCGCGCGGTCGCGACGTCCCGGTGTCGCGGCAGGTGCTGCTCCTCCAGGTCGGTCTCGTCGGCATCCTCGTCGTCGTGGCGCTGGCGCTGTCCGTCGCCGATGCCCGCTCCGACGCGCGCGGCCGGGCCACCGACCGGGCGCTGGCCGTGGCCGGCACGCTGGCGGACTCCCCCACCGTGGGCGAGGCCCTGGCCTCCGAGGACCCGTCCGCCGTGCTCCAGCCCTACGCGGAGGCGGTGCGGGCCGACACGGGGGTCGACTTCATCACGATCATGACGCCGGCCCGGCTCCGGCTGACCCACCCCGACCCCGCGATGATCGGCCTCCCGTTCCAGGGCGACGTGGGCACGGCGCCGAGCGGCGTCCCCTTCACCCAGGAGTACGCCGGCACGCTGGGGCCGTCCATGCGGGCCGTCGTCCCCGTGCTCGGCGACGACGGCACCTTGGTCGCCATGGTCTCGGTCGGCATCACGCTGGACCGGATCGAGGCGGGCGTGTGGCACGACGTGCTGCGCATCGCCGTGGTCGCGGCCCTCGTGCTCGCGCTCGGGGTGGCGGGCGCCTGGTGGGTGGGGCGTCGGCTCCGACGCCAGACCCACGGCCTGGGGGCGGACGAGATCACCCGCATGTACGAGTACTACTCCGCCGTCCTGCACGCGGTGCGGGAGGGCTTGCTGCTGCTCGACAGCGAGGGCCGGGTCCGGCTCGCCAACGACGAGGCGCGCCGACTCCTGGACCTCCCGACGGACGTGGCGGGGCGACGTCTCGTCGACTGCGGGCTGGCCCCGGGCCTGGTGGCCGCCGCCCTGGGCGACGCGGTGGACACCGACGACCTGTACCTGGCGGGCGACCGCCTGCTGGTGGTCTCCTCGGCGCCCGCCCGCTGGCAGGGACGCGGCGTGGGCGCGGTGGTGACGCTGCGCGACCGCACCGAGCTCCAGCAGGTCACCGGCGAGCGCGACGCCGTCCGCGGCCTCGTCGACTCGCTGAGGGCGCAGAACCACGAGGCCGCCAACCGGCTGCACACCGTCGTCTCCCTGGTGGAGACCGGCCACGCGGACGAGGCGGTCGACCTCGCCACCGAGGAGCTCGCAGTCGCCCAGCTGCTGGCCGACCGGGTCAGCGCGGCGGTCGGTGACCCGGTGGCCGCAGCGCTGCTGCTCGGCAAGACGGCGGAGGCCGCCGAGCGGGGCGTGGAGCTGACGGTGGTCGGCACGCTCGAGGCCGTGGCGCTGCCGGCACGCGACCTCGTGACGGTGCTCGGCAACCTCGTCGACAACGCCTTCGAGGCCCTGGGCGGCACCGACCGCGCCGAGGCTGCCGACCATCCCCGCCGGGTCGAGGTCGAGCTCGGGCAGGCGGACGACGGCGCCGTCCGCGTCCGGGTCGCCGACTCCGGCCCCGGGCTGGCCGAGGGCGACGCCGAGCGCGTGCTCGAGCGCGGCTGGACGACGAAGGCCGAGCCGGGCACGGGCCGCGGGCTGGGACTGACGCTGGTAGCCCAGGTCGTGCGACGTCACCGCGGCAGCATCGACATCGGCCCGGGCCCGCTCGGCGGCGCGCAGGTCACCGTCGTGCTGCACCCGCGGGCGACGACAGTCCCCGAGACCGAGGAGGACGCGTGAGCGAGCACGAGACGACGGGCCGGACCGGCCCCGGCTCGGACGACGACCTGCGCGTCCTGGTCGTCGAGGACGAGGCCCGGGCCGCCGAGGCCCACGCCGAGTACGTGCGCCGCGTCCCCGGCTACACGGTGGCGGGCACCGTCCGCTCGGCCCAGGAGGCCTCCCGCTTCCTCGAGGCCATGCGCACCCAGGGTCGTCCGGTGGACCTGGTGCTGCTGGACATGCACCTGCCGGACGGGCACGGCCTCGGCCTGCTGCGTCGGATGCGGGCGGCGGGGCACCTGTGCGACGTGATCGCCGTGACGGCGGCCCGGGACGCGGACGTGGTCCGCGCCGCCGTCGCCCAGGGCGTGGTGCTCTACCTGGTCAAGCCGTTCACGTTCGCCGGCTTCCGGGCGAAGCTGGAGCAGCACGCGGCCTTCCGGGCGCAGGCGGAGGCGAACCGGCTGCGCGGGGAGGACCTCGGCCAGGACGAGGTGGACGCGCTCATGGGCTCGTTGCGCCGCGCCCCGGGCGCGGCGGTGCCCAAGGGCATGAGCCCGGAGACCCTGCGCGAGGTCACGGCGGCGCTGCGCCAGGCGGACCGTGGCCTGTCGGCCTCCGAGGTCGCGGACCTGGTCGGCGCCTCCCGGGTCACCGTGCGCCGCTACCTCGAGCACCTCGCCGACACCGGCACCGCCGAGCGGCACCCGCGCTACGGCGGTGGCGGGCGACCGGAGGTCGAGTACCGCTGGGTGTGAGCCGGCTCAGGCGGGGACGACGGGGCGGGGACGACGGGGGCGGTGCCGCTCCCGGAGCCGGCCGAGGTCACCGAGCCGGGGCCGGCACTCCTGGCCGCGACGTCCGGAGCCTGAGCATCTCGTGCACCACCAGCGCCGAGCCCTCCCGTAGCGGCTCGACCACCCCGGTCGTCTCGAACCCGAGGCGCTCGTAGAGCCGACGAGCGACGTCGTTGCCCTCGGTGACGTGCAGGACGACGTCCCGCTCCGCGGGCGCGAGCGCCAGCAGCCGACGAGTGAGGGTCTCGGCCAGGCCGCGTCCGCGGACCTCGGGAGCCACCCACACGCCCCAGACGAAGCACTGCTCCTGCTCGGGCGGCACGAAGAGCCCGGCCATGCCGACAGGCGGATCCATCCGCGAGGCCCGGGCCAGCAGCAGCGGCCCGGGGCCGCGCACGCGCTCGCGCCAGACCTGCTCGGGGTTCGCCTCGGCCTTGGCCAGCGTGGTCCCGAACGCGTGCGGTGCGTCCCGCAACGCACGCAGGCGGACGTCACGGAACGCCGACCAGTCGTCGGCGCCCGCGACGTCCGCCTGCACGTCGTCGAGCACGTCCCCTCCTGGGGAGGTGGGCCTCAGGCCAGGTCGAGGCCCGGGTAGAGCGGGTGCTTGTCGAGCATCTCGGCCGAGGCGGCCTTGACCTTGTCGGCCACGCCGTCACCCAGCACGTAGGACGCCTTGGACGGCGTGCCGGCCTTGGTCGTGCCGGGCTGGGTGTTGCTGAGCACCTGGGTGATGAGGTCCGCGACGTTGTCGAACTCGTCGTGGCCGAAGCCGCGGGTGGTCAGCGCCGGGGTGCCGATGCGGACGCCGGAGGTGTACCAGGCGCCGTTGGGGTCGGCGGGCACCGAGTTGCGGTTGGTGACCACGCCGGCCTCGAGCAGGGCGGACTCGGCCTGGCGGCCGGTGAGGCCGTAGCCGGAGACGTCGAGCAGCACGATGTGGTTGTCGGTGCCGTCCGTGACCAGCTTCGTGCCGCGCTTCATCAGGCCGTCGGCCAGCGACTTCGCGTTGTCGGCGACGTTCTGGGCGTAGGTGCGGAACGAGTCCTGGCGGGCCTCGGCGAACGCCACGGCCTTGGCGGCCATGACGTGGCTGAGCGGGCCGCCGAGGACCATCGGGCAGCCGCGGTCGACGCTGGGGGCGTACTCCTCGGTCGCCAGCACCATGCCGCCGCGCGGGCCGCGCAGGGACTTGTGCGTGGTGGTGGTGACGAGGTGGGCGTGGGGCACCGGGTCCTCGTCGCCGGTGAAGACCTTGCCGGCCACCAGGCCCGCGAAGTGGGCCATGTCGACCATGAGCGTGGCGCCCACCGAGTCGGCGATCTCGCGCATCTTGGCGAAGTTCACCCGGCGCGGGTAGGCCGAGTAGCCGGCGACCAGCACGAGCGGCTTGAACTCCTTGACCTTGGCGGCCACGGCGTCGTAGTCGAGCAGGCCCGTCTCGGGGTCGGTGCCGTACTGGTTCTGGTGGAACATCTTGCCGGAGATGTTCGGGCGGAAGCCGTGGGTGAGGTGGCCGCCGGCGTCCAGGCTCATGCCCAGGAGGCGCTGGTTGCCGAGCTCGCGACGCAGGGACTCCCAGTCCTCCTCGGTGAGCTCGTTGACGTTCTTCTTCTCGGCCTTCTGCAGCCACGGGCCCTCGACGCGGTGGGCGAGGATCGACCAGAAGGCGACGAGGTTGGCGTCGATGCCGGAGTGCGGCTGCACGTAGGCGTACTCGGCGCCGAACAGCGCCCGGGCGTGCTCGGCGGCGAGCGACTCGACGGTGTCGACGTTCTGGCAACCCGCGTAGAAGCGGTGGCCGACGGTGCCCTCGGCGTACTTGTCGCTGAACCAGGTGCCCATGGTCATGAGCACGGCGGGCGAGGCGTAGTTCTCGCTGGCGATGAGCTTGAGGGAGGCACGCTGGTCGGCGAGCTCGGCGCGGGTCGCGTCCGCGATCCGGGGCTCGACGGAGGCGATGACCTCCAGAGCCTGCTGGTAGGCGCTGCTGGTGAGGCCGGAGACGTCGGTCATGAGCGGCAGCGTAGTCGCCCCCGGCGCACGGTCGCGCATCGGTGGAGGGCGCCGTCAGGTGTTGCGCAGGCGTGACGAGACAGACACGGGACGGTCTCCGCACGGTCACCACCCCGCCTGCATCCCACATGTTGGACGGGCGTCTCACATGATGGGTTCCGCATTTGGAGATGTCGGTCCCGAGGACTGAGACTGCTTGACGTGAGCCTCCTCGACACCCATGTGCACCTCGTGGTCCGCCGCCACGTGGACCTCGGGCGTACGCGCAGCGCCATGTGTCCCGTCCGCTGAACCTCTCCTCTCTCCGCGGTGTTCCCCCACCGCTCCCCGTTCAGCCAAGGAGCCCCCGCATGTCCGACCTGCGTTACGCCGCCGCGCCCGCCCGCACCACCGAGATCCCGCGTCCCCGCCGTGGCGAGGGCCAGTGGGCGCTCGGCTACACCGAGCCGCTCAACAAGAACGAGCAGTCCAAGAAGGACGACGACCCGCTGAACGTGCGGGACCGCATCCTCTACACCTACTCCAAGCGCGGCTTCGACTCGATCGACCCCGCGGACCTGCGCGGCCGTCTGCGCTGGATGGGCCTCTACACCCAGCGCAAGCCCGGGATCGACGGCGGCCGCACCGGCTCGCTGCCCGAGGAGGAGCTGGACGACCACTTCTTCATGATGCGGGTCCGCAGCGACGGCCAGCTGCTCTCCTCGGCCGCCGTCCGGGCCCTCGGCGAGATCGGGCGCGACCACGCGCGCGACACCGCCGACGTCACCGACCGCGAGAACATCCAGTACCACTGGATCCGCATCGAGGACGTGCCCACGATCTGGCAGAAGCTCGAGGACGCCGGCCTCTCGACGCTGGAGGCCTGCGGCGACTCCCCGCGCCCCTTCCTCGGCTCGCCGGTCGCCGGCGTGGCCGCCGACGAGATCATCGACGGCACCTCCGCGCTGGACGAGATCAAGCGCCGCTACCTGGGCGACCCGGCCTTCTCGAACCTGCCGCGCAAGTTCAAGACGGCGCTGACCGGACACCCCAGCCACGACGTCTCCCCCGAGACCAACGACGTCGCCTTCGTCGGCTCGCTGCACCCCGAGCACGGCCCCGGCTTCGACGTCTGGGTCGGCGGCGGCCTGTCCACCAACCCGATGCTGGCGCAGAAGCTCGGCGTCTGGGTGCCCCTGGACAAGGTCGCGGACGTCTGGTCCGGCGTCGCCGGCATCTTCCGCGACTACGGCTACCGGCGCCTGCGCTCGCGCGCCCGGCTGAAGTTCCTCGTCGCCGACTGGGGCGTGGAGAAGTTCCGCGAGGTCCTGGAGAACGAGTACCTCGGCGAGAAGCTGGTCTCGCTGGAGTCGCCGGAGTCCCCCGTGGGGCACCGCGACCACGTCGGCGTCCACGACCAGCAGGACGGCCGCAAGTACGTCGGCGTCGCCCCCGTGGTGGGTCGCGTCTCCGGCTCCCTGCTCCTCGCGCTGGCCGACGTCATCGACGAGTTCGACCTCGACGGAGCCCGGCTCACGCCCTACCAGAAGATCGTGCTGCTCGGCGCCGACCCGGCCCGCGTGGAGGCGCTGGTCGAGCGGCTCGACGAGATCGGCCTCTCGGCCCGTCCCTCGGTCTTCCGCCGCAGCTCCATGGCCTGCACCGGCATCGAGTTCTGCAAGCTGGCGATCGTCGACACCAAGAACCGCACCCGTGACCTGATCGCCGAGCTGGAGCGTCGGTTCCCCGACCTCACCACCGAGCAGATGGGCGGCGGCTTCTCGATCAACGTCAACGGCTGCCCCAACGCCTGCGCCCGCACCCAGGTCGCCTCCATCGGCCTCAAGGGCCAGCTGG
The DNA here is from genome assembly GCF_023554635.1 of Nocardioides bruguierae. NCBI lineage: Bacteria > Bacillati > Actinomycetota > Actinomycetes > Propionibacteriales > Nocardioidaceae > Nocardioides > Nocardioides bruguierae. Next base: position 70,538 of record NZ_JAMJPH010000034.1, on the reverse strand, counting down.
TCATGCACGAGGGCCGGCAGGTCGAGGGCTTCCAGGTGCACCTCGGCGGCGCCACCGGCCTCCAGGCCAACTTCGGCCGCAAGCTGCGCGGCCACAAGGTCACCAGCGAGGGCCTGGACGACTACGTCGCCGCCGTCGTCAGCAACTTCCTCGCCGACCGCTCCGCCGAGGAGACCTTCACCGACTGGGTGGCCCGCGCCGACGAGTGGCAGCTCGACGGTTCGGCCGTCATCCCCGGCACCGAGGAAGGAGCACGGTCATGAGCGAGCGCGCCGTTCCCTTCCACTGCCCCTACTGCGGGGACGAGGACCTCTGGCCGCACGAGGTCACCGCCGAGGACGGCACCACGAGCTCCCCGCACGGCTCCTGGGAGTGCCGGTCCTGCCTGCGCGCGTTCTCGCTGAGGATGCTCGGGCAGGTCGCTCCCGCCAGGGGTCCGCGATGACCGCCGCCGCCACCGCCCAGGCCGCGGTCACCCGCGGCGTCGACGCAGCCGGCCGCAGCCCGGAGGAGCTCCAGGAGATCGTCCGGCACTGGGGTGCCGAGCTCGAGCTCGCGCCCGCCGAGACCATCATCGAGTGGGCCGCAGCGACCTTCGGCGAGCGGTTCTGCGTGACGTCCTCGATGGGCGACGCCGTGCTGGCGCACGTGGCCTCGAAGGTCGTGCCCGGCATCGACGTCGTCTTCCTCGACACCGGCTACCACTTCATCGAGACCATCGGCACCCGTGACGCCGTCGAGGCCACGATGCCCGTGAACCTGCGGAACATCACGCCCGAGCAGACCGTCGCCGAGCAGGACGCGACCGAGGGCCCCGAGCTGTGGCGTCGCGACCCCGACCGCTGCTGCGCCCTGCGCAAGCTCGCCCCGCTCCAGCGGACCCTGGCCGACTACGACGCCTGGGCCACCGGCCTGCGACGCGCCGAGACCCACCACCGCGTCATCGCCCCCGTCATCGGCTGGGACGTGAAGAAGCAGAAGGTCAAGGTCTCGCCCCTGGCGCGCTGGAGCGACGAGCAGGTCGAGGCCTACGTCGCGGAGAACGGCGTCCTGGTCAACCCGCTCGCCTACGACGGCTACCCCTCCATCGGGTGCGCACCCTGCACCCGTCGCGTCGCCCCCGGCGAGGACCCGCGCAGCGGACGCTGGGCGGGCACCAGCAAGACCGAGTGCGGCATCCACGCCTGACCCGCACCACCAGCACCACCCGCACCCCCTGGAAACGAGCACCACCGCACCACCGCAACTGCAAGGAGAGAAGCACCCATGGCCGCTCCCGCCCTGGTCGCACTGGCATCCGGCTTCGACGACCCCCGCGCGACGTCCACCGTGTCCGCCATCGTCGAGGAGGTCCGCGCCGTACGCCCCGACCTGCGGGTCGAGTCGGCCTACGTGGACGCGCCGCTGAAGCGTCGCGGCTCCGTCGCCTCGGTCTGTGACGCGCTGGCGAAGTCCGGCCACGACGAGATCGTGCTGGTGCCGCTGCTGCTCACGGAGTCGCCGGAGGCCGCGGCGACCGTGGCCGGGGCGGTCTCGACCATGCAGGAGCGACACGACTCGCTCCGTGTGCAGGCCACCCCCGCCCTCGGGCTCGAGGCCTGCTTCCTGCAGGTCCTCGACAGCCGCCTGCGCGAGGCCCTGCGCACCGCTCGGGTCCGCGAGCTCGACGCGCTCGTCCTCGCGGCCGTCGGCTCCACCGACGCGATCTCCAACCAGGCCGTGGCCCGCCTGGCCCGGGTGTGGGGCGCCCACCACAAGCTCCCCGTCACCACCGCCTACGCCCAGGCCGCCCCGCCGGCCGCCGGCGAGGCCGTGCGCGCCTTCCGGGCCGAGGGACGCCGGCACATCGCCGTGGCGTCGTTCTTCCTCACCCCCGGTCCGCTCGCCGACCGAGCGGCCGAGCTCGCGCTCGAGGCCGGGGCGGCCGCGGTCGCCGAGCCGCTCGGTGCGCACCCGGAGGTCGCCCGCACGGTGCTGGCGCGCTACGCCGTCGGCGCCGTCGAGCTCGTCCCGGTCTGAGCCGGTCTGAGCCGTCCTGAGCCGGGCCGCCGGCTCAGTCCACGTAGGCGTCCAGCAGCCGACCCAGTGCTGCGGCGGGGTCCTCGCAGACCCCGCCGTGCACCGGGCCAGGCTGCAGCACGGTGCTGCGCGGAGCCTTGAGGAACCCGAAGCGCTGGCTGGTGCGCTCACCCGAGGCGGCCCCGGCCGCCGGCGAGCCCGAGGCGACCGCCTCGGCGTAGGCGAGCCCGCGGTGCACGTGCGCCAGGTCGAGCCCCGGGGCCAGGGCGGAGAGCCGGGCCTCGTCGACCCGGTGCGCGACCCCGAGGAAGTCGGTGGCGTGGCAGTACAGGACGACCCCCACGTTGCAGAACTCCTCGCGCTCGGGGCGAGGCACGCAGCGCAGCACCACGTACTGGTAGGACACACGCTGCGTCACGACGCGCCCCCCGGCCCCGACAGGTCCGCCAGGTCCGGCAGCCACTGCCGCGTGCCCAGTCGGGCCAGCAGGAACCGCACGTAGGCCCCCCGGACCTCCTCGGCCGTGTCGGCCCCGGGCACGGGCTGGAGCCAGCCGTCGGGGACCTCGGCGAGGACCTCGGTCAGCAGCGCCTCGTCGATGCGGGAGCCGATCTCGTCGTCGACGGCCGCCAGCACGTCCGCACCGCCTTCGAGCAGCGGCAGCAGCACGTGGTCGGAGGCGTCCCAGCGCTGGGCCGCGAACCGCTGGGGGTCCGTGATCCCCCCGGCCCAGGCGTGGTGGAAGTACAGGCTGGCGCCGTGGTCGATGACCCACAGGTCGCCGTTCCACACCAGCAGGTTGGGGTTCCTCCAGGAACGGTCGACGTTGGCGCAGAACGCATCGAGCCACAGCACCCGCGCCGCCTCCTCGGCGCCCACGGACGTGGAGCCGTCGAAGCCGAACGAGCCGGGGAGGAAGTCGATGCCCAGGTTCGAGCCCACCGAGGCGTTGATGAGGTCCTGGACCTCCTCGTCGGCCTCGTAGCGGGCCAGCTCTGCGTCGAGGTCGAGCTCGACGAGCACCGGCGTGCGCAGGCCCAACCTGCGGGCCAGCTCGCCCACCACGACCTCGGCCACGAGCACCTTCAGGCCCTGGCCCGCGCCACGGAACTTGCAGACGTAGGTGCCGAGGTCGTCGGCCTCCACGACTCCCGGGAGGCTGCCGCCCTCCCGCAACGGGGTGACGTACCGCGTCACCGCGACGTGCTCGATCACAGGAGCACCCTAGTGGCCAGTGGTCTAGGACAGGGTTTTACTGACGCCTCTCTGGGTAGTCCCTGTGCGCGCCGACCGGCGCACCTCTCTCCCAGAACGGACCCCCCACGTGTCCTCACGTCTCCCCCGATCCGTCCGCCTGCTCTCCGCGAGTCTCTCGACCGTCCTGCTGGCGAGCGGCCTCTCGCTGTTCCTCGCCCCCGCCGCGAGCGCCGACACGACGACCACCATCGTCGGCGGCAGCACCAACCGCTGGCTCACCGCGAGCAGCTACCGCACCCAGCCGGGCGTGCCCAAGCACGGCGACGCCCTGAGCCTCTCCATCAACGTCGAGACCGCCGACGGCGACCAGGTCTACTACGGCGGCCTCACCGTGAAGCGCCGCATGGCCGGCACCAAGAAGTGGACGACCATCGCCACCTCCGAGGACGACGCGGCCTACCTGTACGACTCCACCAAGGCCGTCGGCAACGCCACCTACCGGGTCATCTACGCCGGCGGCACCCACCCGAGCACCGGCGAGGTCTACGCGCCCTCCAAGAGCACCATCACCGCCAAGGTGCAGCGCAACCTGAACACCTCGACCTTCAACACCACCCGCGGCATCGGCCTCAAGGGCAAGGTCGTGGCCGGCTACAAGCGCAAGCTCATCGCCGTGGAGCGCAAGCAGGGCAAGAAGTGGGTCCTCTACACCCGCACCCGGACGAACGCGAAGGCTCGCTACCGCGTCAACGTCGCGGCCCCCAAGAAGAGCGGTGCGAAGATCAAGTACCGCCTGCGCATCCCGGCCTCGACCGCCTACGCCGAGACCAAGAGCGTCGTCTACACCGCGACGCGGTACTGACCGTCCGCGAGCGCGTGCGTCGCGCGGCGCCTGCTCAGGCGTCGCGCGGCGTGACGACCGGCAGGCTCGACCACGGGAAGTCGATCCAGCGGTCGGTGTGGCGCCACACGTAGTCGGGGCGCACCACGGTCCACGGCTTCTCGTAGACGACGGCCGAGCGCGCCTCGGCCACGTGGTCGCCACAGAAGTCCAGGACGGTCTGCAACGTCTTGCCGGTGTCGGCGACGTCGTCGGTGATGAGCACCTTCATGCCCGAGAGGTCCACGGCGTCCGGCGTCGGCGGGAGCATGATCGGCACGTCGAGGCGCTCCTCGATCCCGGTGTAGAACTCCACGTTGACGGCGGAGAGGTTCTTCACGCCCAGCGCGTAGCCCAGGCCCATGCCGAGCCCGAGACCACCGCGAGCGATGGAGAGCACCAGGTCGGGCTCGTAGCCCGAGTCGGCGACGGACTGCGCGATCTCGCGCACCGCGGTGCCGAACAGCTCGTAGGTCAGGATCTCGCGCTCGTCTGCCACGGCGACATCATGGCAGGTCCCACGGGGTGTCCTCACCGGCCGCCCCGTCGTCCCCCTCGCGGTCGGCCCGGACCTCCTCGCGGACGACCCGGTAGGCCATCTCGCCGCCGAACCCCTTGCGTCCGAGGGCACCGAGCAGCCGTCGCATGGCGACCGTGTCGTCGAGGGACCGCATCGAGCGCAGCTTCTTGCGGACGAGGTCTCGCGCAGCCGCCTCCTCGTCGGCCGGGTCGACCTCGTCGAGCGCCACCTTCGCGACGTCGTCGTCGACGCCCTTGCGGCGCAGCTCCTGCGCCAGCGCGCGGCGGGCCAGCTTCTTCGTGGGCTGGCGGGAGGAGACCCAGGCCCGGGCGAAGGCCTCGTCGTCGACCAGACCGACCTCCTCGAACCGGTCCAGCAGCTGCTCGGCCACGTCGTCGGGCACCAGCTTGGCGGCCAGCTTCTCGGCCAGCTCCGCGCGGGAGCGCGCACGACCCGTCAGCTGCTCGAGCAGGATCGCCCGGGCGACCTCCTCCGGGTTCTCCGGTGGGCCCGGCGCGTCCCGGGGCACGTCGTCCCCGTGCCGGCGTGAGCGCTGACCGCCGCCCGGACCCGAGGACCGGCGCCCGCGGCCACGTCCCTGGCCGCGCCCGCCGCGGGTCGAGCCTCGCTCCTCCGCGGCGTCGTCGGCGCCGGCCACTTCCTGGGCAGGTGCCGCCTCCGGGGCGCGACGCGTCCACGCGTCGACGCCCAGGGAGACGTCACCGGCCCAGGAGGGAGCGGGACGGTCCTCGTGCAGGTGACCCATGAGAGAAGGGCGACTCAGAAGTCGTCGATGCCGACCGGCTCGTCGGCCGGGGCGTCGACGGTCGGGCCGACGCCGAGCTTCTCGAGGATCTTCTTCTCCAGCTCGTTGGCGAGGTCGGGGTTGTCGCGCAGGAACGTGCGCGCGTTCTCCTTGCCCTGGCCGAGCTGGTCGCCCTCGTAGGTGTACCAGGCACCGGCCTTGCGGACGAGACCCGCCTCCACGCCGACGTCGATGAGGCCGCCCTCGCGGGAGATGCCCTTGCCGTACATGATGTCGAACTCGGCCTGCTTGAACGGCGGGGCGACCTTGTTCTTCACGACCTTGACGCGGGTGCGGTTGCCGACCATGTCGGTGCCGTCCTTCAGCGTCTCGATGCGGCGCACGTCGAGGCGGACCGAGGAGTAGAACTTCAGCGCACGACCACCGGTGGTGGTCTCGGGCGAGCCGAACATGACGCCGATCTTCTCGCGCAGCTGGTTGATGAAGATCGCGGTGGTGCCGGCGCCGTTGAGGGCGCTGGTCATCTTGCGCAGCGCCTGGCTCATGAGGCGCGCCTGGAGACCGACGTGGCTGTCGCCCATCTCGCCCTCGATCTCGGCACGGGGCACCAGGGCGGCCACGGAGTCGATGACGATGAGGTCGAGCGCCCCGGAGCGGATCAGCATGTCCGCGATCTCCAGGGCCTGCTCACCGGAGTCGGGCTGGGAGACCAGCAGCGCGTCGGTGTCGACGCCCAGGTTCTTGGCGTACTCGGGGTCGAGCGCGTGCTCCGCGTCGATGAAGGCCACGATGCCGCCGGCGGCCTGGGCGTTGGCCACCGCGTGCAGCGCGACGGTCGTCTTACCGGAGGACTCCGGGCCGTAGATCTCGACGACGCGGCCGCGGGGCAGGCCGCCGAGGCCGAGCGCGACGTCGAGGGCGATCGAGCCGGTGGGGATGATCTCCAGCGGGGCACGGGTCTCGTCGCCGAGCCGCATGATCGAGCCCTTGCCGTACTGGCGCTCGATGTTGCCGAGGGCGGCGTCGAGCGCCTTGTTCTTGTCCCCGGACTTGTCCGTGGTGGTCTTCGCAGCCATCTTCTGTCTCCGTCTCCCCCGGGCCTGACCCGGCTGGCCTTGTTCTCTCATGTCGTGGGCGACGCTAGGAGAAGGCACCGACAGTCACCCTCGACCCGCGGCGGGGCTGTGGACGACCGCGCTCCGCGACACGCTTGTGGACACAATCTAGCCCGAACAAGTGTTCGATCAACAACGCGGCGGACGGCGTGTCGCGCCCTCTCCCGACGCGACGGCGGACCGCCTGCGTCGCGGCGGCTCAGCGGCGCGGCCGGTACCGCGCGAGCAGCACGCCCAGCGCCGTGAGCGCCACCAGCAGCAGCCACCCCGCGAGGTAGTCGTGGTCGAGCAGCGTGGGGTTGTCCGGCGCGTTGGCGCGGCCGAACCCGCCGAGGAAGGGCACGGCGAGGAGCGTGAGCGACCCGAGCACCACCAGTCCTCCGGCCAGCGGCCCGCGCCACCTGCCGGGCAGCCACCGGGCTGCCGCGGCGCCCAGCGCGATCAGCACCCCCGAGAGCAGGACGTCGTGCACGAGCACCCCACCGGCCAGCCAGACGCCGGCGTCGACGAGGTCGCCGAACGACCGGCGGGAGACAAGCAGGAACAGCCCGTAGCCCAGGACGAGGACCCCGAGCGCGCCCAGCACCACCCGCCCGACCTGCCCCGCCTGACGGGGCCCGCCCGGCCCGTCGGCCACGTCCGTCCCCTCCCCCGCGCTCATGCCTGCGCCTCGAGCCGGTGGACCCACTTGGTCTGGAGGACCCCGGGCCGGTTGGGCGCGATGATCCGCGCCGGGTAGCCGTGGTCGAGGCTCAGCGGCTCGCCGGAGAGGCCCAGCGCGAGCAGGGTGCGCGGGTCGTCCGCGAAGTTGCCCGGCAGCCGCGTGGAGGAGAAGGCGCCCCGTTGCTGGAGGGAGTCGACGACGACGGCCGCGCCCGCCGGGGCGCCGACGAGGTCGAGCAGGTCGCGGACCCGCACGCCCGACCACGTGCCCTGGGCGCTCCACCCCTCCACGCACGCGATCGGCAGGGCCTCGGTGCGCTGCTCCATGGCCTCCAGGTCCGCCCGGCTCAGGGTGACGCTCTGCTCGCCGCGCACCACCTCGAGGCGGTAGTCCTCGCCGACGTCCGCCGGGTCCACCTCCGCGGCGGAGGCGGTGCGGTTGATCGGCACGCCCTGGGGGCCGTCGCCGGAGCGCACGCCCAGGACGGAGACGCGCCGCAGCCACGGCACGGTGGCGCCGGCGGTGGCGAGGACCGCCAGGCCCGCCGCCGTCCACGTGGCCGTGAGCAGTCCGCGCCGCGAGAGGCCCTCCTGGTCCTCGCTCCGGGCCGGGGATGCGGGCACCCGGTCCTGGGAGGTGTCCTCCAGGTCGGCGCCCAGGGCCGTGCGGATCACCGGCAGCTTCACCGCCACGTGCAGCACGACCGCGCCCACCGCCACCCAGGCGACGGCGTAGTGGGTGCTGCGGAAGGAGAACGCCCACGGGTACCACTGCGTGGAGTTCATCAGCCCCGTGACGAGCATGAAGATCGCCGAGGCGACGAGCAGCGCCACGCTGACGCGCTCGGCGGTGGCGACGGCGAGCCGGCCGACGCCGCGGGGCATCGCCTGGAACAGCCGCGGCAGCACCGTCCACAGCTTGACCAGGAGCAGCGGGATGGCGGCGATGCCGGTGGCCACGTGCAGGCCCTGCGTCACCCGGTAGCCCCAGGACGGGGACGTCGGCACGGGCACCGGCGGGTCGGGCAGCTGCGAGTAGTGGCTGACCAGGCCGGTCAGGAACGCGAGGCCGAAGCAGACGCCCAGCGCCACGCCGACGCGCGCCGCGACCGCGGGGCTGCGCAGCCGTGGGGAGAAGTCCTCCTCGCGCGGCGGTCGCAGGCTGCCGAGGCCCCTCCGGCCACATGCGGGCCCGTCGGCGTCCGTCATCCCACCATCCTGGACCCGGCGACCCCCTCGACGCCACGGTCCAGCACCGCGACCCACCGGCGCCCGACCCGCTCGATCGAGCGCACGGCGAGACCGGCGGCGACCGCCACGGCGCAGACGTCGTCGGTGCCGAGCACGGCCCAGCGGAACGGTCGGCACGCCACCCCGTCCACCTCGAGGGTCATCCACCGCGACGTGGAGCGCACTCCGGGGCCCGCCACCTCGACGACCACGCGACCGGCGGGCCCGAGGATCGCGGCGGCCCGCTCGAGCAGCCGAACGGGGTCGCCCCCGATGCCGACGTTGCCGTCGGCGAGCAGCGCAGTGGTCCAGGAGCCCTCGCCGGGCAGGGTCTCGAACAGGGAGCCGTGCACGGCCTCCACGCCGCGGGCGCGGGTCAGCCGCACGCACTCCTCGACGACGTCGACGCCGAGGGTCCGGTGCCCACGCCGCACCAGGGCGGCGGCCATCCGCCCGGGGCCGCAGCCCAGGTCGATCGTCGCGCCCTCGCAGAGCGCCAGCAGGGCCTCGTCCTCGGTGGTGGCCTCGCCCGACCACGCGTGCACGGGCAGGAGGTCGGCGTGCGCGGCGGCCTCCGCACGCCCGAAGCCGGCCGGGGCACCCCGCAACGCGGAGGAGAAGGCGTCGGTGAAGGAGACGCGTCGGTCCTCGGCAGGGTCGGGCCGCGAGATGGTCATCGGGTGCCTCCGGTCGTCACGGGGCGGGCGGCCGCCCAGGAGGCCGCGAACATCGGGCCTGCCAGCGGGGCGACCGCGTCGGCGTCCGGCACCGTGTCGACGTCGGTGAGGACGGCGGTGGAGCCGACCGTGAGCCCGTCGGCCTCCAGGGCCGCACGGGTCAGCCGACCGGTCTCGGGCACCGACATCGGCACGTCCGCCAGGCAGGCCGCGCGGGAGGGGTCGCGCAGCGCCAGCACCCACCAGCCGCCGTCGGTGGCGTCGCCCAGCACGGCGTCGTGGTCCTCGAGGCCGGCCGCCGCGTCCAGCAGCAAGGCGGGGGTGAGCTGGGGGGTGTCCATCCCGACCTGGACGACGGCACCCGGGCCGGTCGCGGCGACGTCGGCGTGCGCGCGGGCCAGGCGGGCGGCGAACCCGTCGCCGACCTGCGGGTGGACGTGCCAGCCGGCCGTGGCCGCGAGCAGCTCCTCGCCGCGCACCGCCTCGTCCAGGTCGCCCGCCAGGCTCAGGTGGCAGTGCGCGGCACCCACGGCGGCCGCGGCCGCGGTGAGGGTGTCGAGCAGGGACGCGGCGGCGACGTGGGCCGCGGTGTGCATGCCGACGTCCGCGCCGAGGCGGGTCTTGACCCTCCCGGCCACGGGGGCCTTGGCGACGACGAGGACGCGGGTGGTCATGCGAGCACCTTCCAGAAGTCACGGGCGGCGCGGGCGGTGCCGCGCACCGAGCCCGACACCTTCGAGCGGGTGCCGGCCGCCCGGGGGTGGTAGTCGATGTCGTGCTCGACGACGCGCCAGCCGGCCAGCGTCATCTTCTGCAGCAGCTCGACGGGGTAGCCGAAGCGGCGGTCGCGCACGTCCAGCGCGAGCAGCGCGTCCCGTCGGCTCACCCGCACCGGCGCGATGTCGTGCACGTTCGTGCCGATGCGGCGCCGCAGCCACGCCAGGATCAGGACGTTGCCCAGGCGTGCGTGCCAGGGCCACACGCCCCGTCGCACGGGACGCCGGCGGCCGACCGCCATGTCGGCACGACCGGCCACGACGTCGTCCAGCAGCGCCAGCACCTGCCGGGGGTCCATCGACCCGTCGCCGTCCATGAACGCGACGTGCTCGGCGGTCGCGGCCAGCAGCCCCGCGTGCACCGCGGCCCCGTACCCGGGCTGCGTCTCGTGCACGACCGTGGCCCCGAGCGAGGCGGCCACGGCGGCGGTGTCGTCGGTGGACCCGTTGTCGACCACGATCACCCGCAGAGCGGCCGGCACCTGCGGCAGCAGCGACCGCAGCGCCGGGCCCTCGTCGCGGCAGGGCAGCACGAGGTCTGCCAGCGTGTCGGCGGGAGGCATGGGGTGACGCTAGACCGACTCCCGGCCCCCGTGTGGGTGAGGAAGCAGTCACCAGGCGTTGGTCGGGGCGACTTCTCGGCGACCTCTCAGGTTCACCTCCCCCGGACGGGTGCCGACTCGTGCACCGTGCTGCCTAGGGTCTGCCCATGACCAGGACGAGCGACCGGGAGCCCCGGGCCACGCGCCCGGTCGGCTCGCACGACCGCGACGGCCGGGTGGCCGCCTGGGGCGTGGGCGTCGCGCTGGTGCTGGTCGCGCTCGCGTTCGCGCTGCCGCACCTGCTGGGCTGGGACGTCCACACCCGGGCCTCCCGGTCCTCCGTGGACGCACCCCTCATCCCTCCCCTGCACGGCTGGCTCGAGCCGAAGCTGCTCGGGCCAGGCACGCTGCCGGCGCTCGCCCTGGCCGTGCTCGGGTGGACGTGGTTCGGCCGGTGGGCCCGCACGGCGCGCTGGGGCCGCCTGCTGCTGGTCGGCTACCTGCTCTGCCTGGGCTGGTGCCTGGCACTGGCACTGGTCGACGGGCCCAGCGGCCTCTCCCGCGTCCTCGGCAGCGACGTGGAGTACCTGCCCACCGCGCGGTCGGTGACGGACGTCGGCACGCTGCTCGGCGAGTACGTCTCCCGCATCCCCTACGCGGCCGCGCCCGACAACTGGCCCACCCACGTGGCCGGGCACCCGCCGCTGATGCTGCTGTTCTTCGTCGGGCTCGTGCACCTGGGCCTCGGCGGCGACCTTGCCGCCGGCGTCGTCGTCACCGTCGTCGGGGCGACCCTGCCCCTGGCCGTGCTCGTCGCGGCCCGGGCCCTCGGCGCGGAGCGGCACGCCCGGGCCGCGGCCCCCTTCCTCGTCCTCTCCCCCGTCGCCGTGTTCGTGGCGGTCTCCGCCGACGCCGTGATCGGCGCGACCATGGCCTGGGGCCTGGCCGCGCTCGCCGTGGCCGCAACGACCCGCGGACGTGGTTGGCTGCCGTGGTCCGTCGTCGCCGGCCTCCTGCTCGGGGCCGGCGTGATGATGTCCTACGGGATGCCGCTCATGGGGCTGGTCGCCCTCGCCGTGCTCGCGGCCGCACGCTCGTGGCGCCCGCTCGTCCCGGCGGCCCTGGCGGCCCTGGCCGTGGTGCTCGGCTTCGCCCTCGCCGGCTTCGCCTGGTGGGAGGCCTACCCGGTGCTGCACGACCGGTACTGGGACGGGATCGCCGCCGACCGCCCGGCCGCCTACTGGCTGTGGGGCAACCTGGCGGCGCTCGTCGTCATCACCGGCCCCCTCGTCCCGGGGGCGCTGGCGGTCGCCGGGGAGCGCCTGCGTGCGGCCTCCCCGTTGCGCGGCCCGGCGCGGGACGCGGTGCGCACCGTCGTCCTGCTCTCGCTCGCGACGGCCCTGGTCGTGCTCCTGGCGGACGCCTCGCGCATGAGCAAGGCCGAGACCGAGCGGATCTGGGTGCCCTTCGTGCCGTGGCTGACGCTGGCCGTGGCACTGCTCCCGGGCGTGCTCGAGGGTCGCGGGCGGTGGCTGCGCGTCGGGCTCGCCGTGCAGCTGGCCGCCACGATCCTGGTGCAGCAGCTCTTCTACACGTCCTGGTGAGGCCGGCCCGCTCGAGCGCTCAGGCGCGCAGCGGCGCGGTGGCGAAGGCGGGGAGCCCCTGCTCCGGCAGGATCTCCGCGCTGAACCCCAGCTCGCGCCGGGCCCGCTCCGGGCTGGCGACGATGTGCCGCACGTCCCCGAGGCGGTAGCCGCCGGTGACCTCCGGCTGGAGGTCGGAGCCGGTGCCGCGCGCGACGAGGGTGGCGACGTCCCTGATCCCGATCGGGTGGCCCGAGGCGACGTTGTAGGCCGCCACGTGCCCCGCCGGCGCCGCGACCACGGCGTCGAGGGCCGCGAGGTTGGCGCGAGCCACGTCGTGCACGTGCACGAAGTCGCGCATCTGCCCGCCGTCCTCGTAGACCTGCGGGGCCTGCCCACGCTCCAGGCTGGAGCGGAACATCGCGGCCACCCCCGAGTACGGGGTGTCGCGGGGCATCCGGGGGCCGTAGACGTTGTGGTAGCGCAGCGAGATCGACGCGGCGTCGGCCTGTCGCACCCAGGCAGACGCGTAGCCCTCCTGCGCCAGCTTGCTGACGGCGTAGGTGGAGCGCGGGTCGAGCCGGGCGTCCTCGTCGACCAGGCCCCAGCCCAGCGGGCGGTCGCACACGGGGCAGTGGTTCTCGACGTCGCCGGCCTCCAGCGCGGCCCGGCTGCGCGGGCCGGGCACCTGGTCGCCGTGCTCGGGGCAGGTGTAGCGGCCCTCCCCGTAGACGACCATGGAGGACGCCTGCACCAGCCGGTCGACGCCCGCCTCGTGCATGGCGGCCAGCAGCGCGGCCGTGCCCAGGTCGTTGACGCCGGCGTAGGCGGGCAGGTCCGCCACGGTGACGCCGGCGCCGACGACCGCGGCCTGGTGGCACACCACGTCGACACCGGCCAGCAGGTCGCCCCAGGTGCCGGCGTCGCGGACGTCGCGCTGGTGGGTGCCCGCCGGCGCGGCGGCCTCGCCGTGCGCCATGGGCAGCATCAGGTCGACGCGGACGACCTCGTCGCCGCGGGCCTCGAGCGCGTCGGCGACCGCGCCGCCGATGAAGCCCTCCGAGCCGGTGAGCAGGACCCGCATCAGGCGCCGGCGCCCGGCAGGCCGGCCGCGTCGGGGTCGGGGATGGCGTAGGTCGGCGGGGTCGCCTCCAGCCAGGACGCGCAGGAGCAGTCGGCCGGGTCGGGCAGGGCCGCGACGGCCGAGCCGAGGATGCCGTGCAGCCGCTCGAGGTTCTGCGCGAACAGCGCCATCACCTCGTCCGCGGAGACGCCGTGCTCGCCCTCGGCGCCCGCGTCCATGTCGGTCACGAGGGCCATGGAGGCGTAGCACATGCCCATCTCGCGGGCCAGCGGCGCCTCGGGCGTCGCGGTCATGTTGATCAGGGTCCACCCGGAGGCGGCGTAGGCCTGCGACTCGGCCCGGGTGGAGAACCGCGGGCCCTCGATGACGACCATGGTGCCGCCGTCCTTGATGTCCTCGGCGGCGCCCACCAGCGCCGTGCGCACGCCCGGGCAGTAGGGGTCGGCGAACGGCAGGTGCACGCCACCGCGCTCGACGAAGGACGGGTTGCGGCGGTAGGTCCGGTCGACCAGCTGGTCGGGGACGACGACGTCGCCGGGCGCGACCTCGGGCCGCAGGCCCCCCACGGCGCACGGGGCGATGACCTGCTTGACGCCCAGGGAGCGCAGGGCCCAGAGGTTGGCGCGGTACGGGATGAGGTGCGGCGGGTAGCGGTGGTCGCGGCCGTGGCGGGGCAGGAACGCCACCCGCGTGCCGCCGACCTCGCCGACGCTGATCGCCGACGACGGCTCGCCGTAGGGCGTGGAGACCTCGACCTGCTCGGCCTCGGGCAGGAAGGAGTAGAACCCCGAGCCGCCGATGACGGCGACGTCGGCGCGGGGCGTGGTGGTGGTCTCGCTCATGCGGCCCACTCTGGCAGAGGGCTGCGACACCAGGTGGGTGGGACGTCGCCGATCTGCCGGCAGCGAGCCAGCGGCCGCGGGCGGCCGGCGCCGCGGGCGCCGGTGTCAGCTCAGGTGCTTGGGCAGCTCGAGGAACGCGTGGACGGCGGCCCAGACCTGCTTGGGGGGCACGCCCTCGTCCAGGGCCTCGAGCGGGGTGCGACCGCCCAGCTGGGTGAGCACGGTCAGCCGGGAGAAGGACCGGGTGCGATCGCCCAGGACCTCCTCCATCCGCGTCCAGAAGTCGGTGTGCCGCATGCGTCCATCCTGCACCGGGCCCCGCCCCCGGCCGTGGTCGGCCTCAGCCGGGGGCCACGTCCCAGCCGTGGTGGACCACGTCGTGCAGGTGGTAGGCGGCCAGGGTCTCCAGCGTGAACGCGCTGCCGTTGCTGCGCAGCCCCCGCTGCGCCCACAGCGCCTCGTCGTCGGCGTCGAGCCCGTCGTAGAGGTCGGCCACCTCGAGGACGCCGGCCTCCAGCTCCGCCAGGGTGGTGGCCGGGTCGGCCAGGTCGTAGCGCGCCTGCACGGCCGTGGCGTCCTGGTCCCAGTTCGCGAACCTCGCAGGCTCGTCGACGGCCGCCACGACCGCCCGCACCCGCTCGCCGAAGACCCGCTGCACGTCGCGGACGTGGCAGGCGTACTCGGTGGGCGACCAGGTACCCGGGTCGGGACGGGTCCTCGCCCCCTCTCCCGTCACGACCGCCCGCCACGTCGGCAGCTGGGCGCGCAGCGTCTGGCCCAGCGCGGTCCGCGGCACGGAGCCGGAGACGAACCCGCAGTCGGGGCAGGGCTGCTCCAGGACCCAGGTCCAGTCCTTGGTGTCGGGGGTGGCGGACGCCGCCGCGTCGAAGGGCGCGAGGTCGTGACCGGTGCTCATGTCTCTGATCCTCGTGCGGTGGCACTCCTCGCGGAAGCGGCAGGAAAGCCGAGCATCATCGATATCCTGCCACTGGGCAGGCTCCTCCCCCGGCCGTTGATCGAACGTTCGACGAAGGCGGACGCGGATGCTCGATCGTTCGACAACTCCGAGGACCCCCGGTCCCGGCCGGCAGGGCGGACCCGCGGCGCGTGGCGCGCCCGGTCCGCGGCCCGGCAGGGTGACCGGGCTGTCGGTGGCGTCGGCCAGGATGTGCGACGTGCCCGACGCCCTCGACAGGTTCAGCGAACCCACGCGCACGTGGTTCCGCGCGGCCTTCGCCGAGCCCACCGCCGCGCAGACGGGCGCGTGGGACGCGATCGCCGCGGGCCGGCACGCGCTCGTCGTCGCCCCCACCGGATCGGGCAAGACGCTCTCGGCGTTCCTCTCCGCCATCGACGGGCTGATGACCAGCCCCGTGCCGGAGGAGAAGGAGAAGCGCTGCCGCGTCCTCTACGTGAGCCCGCTGAAGGCCCTCGCGGTGGACGTCGAGCGCAACCTGCGCGCGCCGCTGACCGGCATCCGGCACACCGCGGACAGGCTCGGCACCCGCGTCCACGACGTCCAGGTCGGCGTCCGGTCGGGCGACACCACCGCCGCCGACCGCCGCCGCCTCACGACCCGGCCCCCGGACGTCCTCATCACCACCCCCGAGTCGCTGTTCCTCATGCTCACCTCGCAGGCGCGCGAGTCGCTGCGCGGGGTGGAGACGGTGATCGTCGACGAGGTGCACGCCGTGGCCGGCTCCAAGCGTGGCGCCCACCTGGCGCTGACCCTGGAGCGGCTCGACGAGCTGCTGGAGCGCCCGGCGCAGCGGGTCGGCCTCTCCGCCACGGTCCGGCCGCTCGAGGAGGTCGCCCGGTTCCTCGGTGGGCCGGCACCGGTGGAGATCGTCGCCCCGCCGGCGGCCAAGCAATGGGAGCTCGAGGTGGTCGTCCCCGTCGAGGACATGGAGCAGCCGGGCGGCGCGGAGGCCGCCCGCGAGCCCGACCCGTTCGAGGTCGACGACGGCTTCGAGGCCCCCACCCGGCCCGACCCCGACGCTGCCCGACGGGCCTCCAGCATCTGGCCGCACGTGGAGGAGCGCGTGGCCGACCTCATCGAGGCCCACCGCTCCACCATCGTCTTCGCCAACTCCCGTCGACTGGCCGAGCGGCTCACGGCGCGGCTCAACGCGATCGCCGCCGAGCGCGCCGGCGTCGAGGCCGACCCGGGCGACGTCGTGCCGCGCACGCCCGGCCCGGGCGGTCCGCCGGCCGAGACCATGGCGCAGGCCGGGGTGGCCGACGGAGTCGTCGAGGGCGCCCCGGTGCTCGCCCGGGCCCACCACGGCTCCGTCAGCAAGGACCAGCGCGCGCTCATCGAGGACGACCTGAAGCGGGGGCGCCTCCCGGCGGTCGTCGCCACCTCCAGCCTCGAGCTGGGCATCGACATGGGCTCGGTCGACCTGGTGATCCAGATCGAGTCGCCGCCGAGCGTGGCCAGCGCGCTCCAGCGCGTGGGCCGCGCCGGCCACCAGGTCGGGGAGACCTCGCACGGCGTGCTCTTCCCCAAGCACCGCGGCGACCTGGCCCCGACGGCGGTGTCGGTCGAGCGCATGCGCACCGGCGCGATCGAGTCCCTGCACGTCCCAGCGAACCCGCTCGACGTGCTCGCCCAGCAAGTCGTGGCGATGACCTCGATGGACACCCTCGAGGTGGACGCCCTCTTCGGCCTCGTGCGGCGGGCGGCCCCGTACGCGGCCCTGCCCCGCTCGGCGTTCGACTCCGTGCTCGACCTGCTCTCGGGCCGCTACCCCAGCGACGAGTTCGCCGAGCTGCGGCCCCGGGTCGTGTGGGACCGGGTGACGGGCGAGGTGACCGGGCGCCCCGGTGCCCAGCGACTGGCCGTGACCTCGGGCGGCACCATCCCCGACCGCGGCCTGTTCGGGGTCTTCCTCGTCGGCGGCAGCGAGGAGAAGGGGCCCGGCAAGCGCGTCGGCGAGCTCGACGAGGAGATGGTCTACGAGTCCCGCGTCGGCGACGTGTTCGCCCTGGGCGCCACGAGCTGGCGCATCGAGGACATCACCCACGACCGGGTGCTCGTCTCGCCGGCTCCAGGGCTGCCGGGCAAGCTGCCGTTCTGGCGCGGCGACACGCTGGGCCGCCCCGCCGAGCTCGGCGAGGCCGTGGGTGCCCTGACCCGCGAGCTGGCCGGCATGCCCCGCGCGAGGGCCGAGGCACGAGCCCGGGAGCAGGGCCTGGACGAGAACGCCGCGAGCAACCTCGTCGGCTACGTGCACGAGCAGGCCGAGTCCACGACCACCGTGCCCAGCGACGTCACGCTGCTGCTGGAGCGGTTCCGCGACGAGCTGGGCGACTGGCGGCTGGTGCTGCACTCCCCCTACGGCGTCCCCGTGCACGCACCCTGGGCCCTGGCGATCAACGCCCGGCTGCGCGAGCGGTACGGCATCGACGGCCAGGCCGTCGCCTCGGACGACGGCATCGTGGTGCGCGTGCCGGACACCGACGCCGAGCCCCCGGGTGCCGACGTCCTGGTGTTCTCGCCCGAGGAGATCGAGGACGTCGTCACCACCGAGGTCGGCGGCTCGGCCCTGTTCGCCTCCCGCTTCCGCGAGTGCGCCGCCCGAGCCCTCCTGCTCCCCCGCCGCGACCCGGGACGACGCTCCCCGCTGTGGCAGCAGCGGCAGCGCGCCGCCTCGCTGCTGGAGGTGGCCTCGAAGTACCCGTCGTTCCCGATCGTGCTCGAGGCGGTGCGCGAGTGCCTCCAGGACGTCTACGACCTGCCCGGCCTCGTGACCCTGCTGAGCCGCGTCGAGCAGCGCAGCGTCCAGGTCGCGGAGGTCACGACCACCACCCCCTCCCCCTTCGCCCGCACGCTGCTCTTCGGCTACGTCGCGCAGTTCGTCTACGAGGGCGACTCCCCCCTGGCCGAGCGGCGGGCCGCCGCTCTGTCCCTCGACCAGTCCCTCCTCGCCGAGCTGCTCGGCCGCGCCGAGCTGCGCGAGCTGCTGGACCCGGACGTCGTCGCCGAGGTGGAGGCCGAGCTGCAGCGGCTCGCCGAGGACCGGCGGGTCAGGGACGCCGAGGGCGTCGCCGACGCCCTGCGTCTGCTCGGCCCGCTGAGCACCGCCGAGGTGCAGCAGCGGTCGGTGCCCGGCACCGACACCGTGACGGTCGAGGAGTGGCTCACCGGGCTCGCCGCGAGCCGCCGCGCGGTGCAGGTGCGGATGGCGGGCGAGGAGCGCTGGGCGATGGTCGAGGACGTCGGGCGCCTGCGCGACGGCCTCGGCGTGCCCGTCCCGCCGGGCACCCCCGACGCCTTCACCGACCCGGTCGACGACCCCCTCGCCGACCTCGTGGGCCGGTACGCGCGCACGCACGGGCCCTTCACCGCCGACGAGGTTGCGGCCCGGCTGGGGCTCGGCAGCGCGGTGGTGCGGCACACGCTCCAGCGACTGGTGGCCGCGGGGCGCGTGATGGACGGGGAGTTCCGCCCCGGCGGCAGTGGCACCGAGTGGTGCGACGCCGAGGTGCTGCGCCGACTGCGACGGCGCTCCCTCGCACGGCTGCGCGAGGAGATCGAGCCGGTCGACCCCGACGCCCTGGGCCGGTTCCTGCCCGCCTGGCAGCACGTCGAGGCCGTCGAGCCGGCCGCCCCCGAGCGGTCGCCCGGCCACCGCGAGCCCCGGGCCCGCCGGGGCGCGCTGCGCGGGGTGGACGGCGTGGTCGCCGCCATCGACCAGCTCGCGGGGGCGATCGTGCCGGCGAGCGCGCTGGAGTCACTCGTCCTGCCCGCCCGGGTCACCGACTACGAGCCGGCGCACCTGGACGAGCTGACCAGCACCGGTGAGGTGGTGTGGGCCGGCCACGGTGCGCTCGGTGGCGCGGACGGCTGGGTCTCCCTGCACCTCGCGGACACCGCCCACCTGACCCTGCCGGCGCCCGCCACCGGCCCCGCCGGGGCCCAGGACGGTGGGTCGTGGCCGGCGCTGCACGCCGCGCTCCTGGAGGTGCTGGACGGCGGCGGCGCCTGGTTCTTCCACCAGCTCGTCTCCCAGGTCGGCGCCACCGGCGTCACCGCCACCGAGCAGAACGTCGCCACCGCCCTGTGGGAGCTGGCCTGGGGCGGCGTGGTCGGCAACGACACGCTGTCGGCCCTGCGCGCCCTGACCCGCTCGGGCAGGGCCACCCAGCGCACCCGCCGCGCCCCGGCCCGGCCACGGCTCGCGTCCACGACCAGCGGCCGCGGCGGTGCACGTCCCCGCGGGGTGGTGCGCGGCGGGCCGCCGGAGACGGTCGGCCGGTGGTCCCTGCTGCCCGAGGTGGACGCGGACCCGACCCGGCGCGCGCACGCGGCTGCCGAGCGGCTGCTGGAGCGGTACGGCGTGCTGACCCGCGGCAGCGTGGTCGCGGAGCGGGTGCCGGGCGGCTTCGCCGCGGTCTACAAGGTGCTCAGCGCCTTCGAGGACTCCGGCCGCACCCGTCGCGGCTACTTCGTGGCCGGCCTGGGAGCGGCCCAGTTCGGCAGCGCCGGAGCCGTGGACCGCCTGCGGACCTACGCCGACGCCCCGCGCGTCGCCGACCCGGCCGCGCGGCCGCAGGCCGTCGTCCTGGCCGCCTCCGACCCGGCCAACCCGTACGGCGCGGCCCTCGACTGGCCGCAGCGCCCTGCGCCCGAGGGTGCCGAGGCCGCCGAGTCCTCGGGTCATCGTCCGGGCCGCAAGGCCGGGGCCATCGTGGTCGTCGTGGACGGTCGCCTGGCGCTCTACCTCGAGCGGGGAGGCAAGACCCTGCTCAGCTTCACCGACGACCCCGACGAGCTGGCGACGGCCGCCGGCGCGCTCGTGGCCGCGGCACGCCGGGGGTCGCTGGGCCGGATCACCCTGGAGCGCGCGGACGGAGCTGCGCTGCTGGGGTCGGCCACACCGGTCCGCGAGGCGCTCGGGTCCGCCGGCTTCACCACCACCCCGCGCGGGCTCCAGCTGCGGGGCTGACGCCCTCCGAGGCACGTCGCTTTCGAAACCAGCACCGGGTCACCCTGCGCTCGCGAGCGCAGGATGACCCGGTGACGGTCGTGCGGGAACGTCAGGCCGCCGAGGCGACGACGTCCTCTCGGCGGGTGACGGGGATGGGCGTGGCGCCCGCGACGGCGGCATCCACGGCGGAGCCGAGTGCGGCCTCCTCCAGCGCCACGGCGTCGGAGACCGACCGGAGCACGGACGAGAGCGGCACCTCGAGCGCGCCGCACAGCGACGCCAGCAGCTCCGAGGACGCCTCCTTCTGGCCACGCTCGATCTCGGAGATGTAGCCCAGCGACACGCGTGCCTCCTGCGACACCTGGCGCAGGGTGAGGCCCCGCTCCACGCGGTGGGCACGGAGCACGTCGCCGAGCAGTCGACGGAACAGCACCATGCGGGCCTCCTCTCTCGTCCCACCGATCGGCGGGAGTTGGGTCAACGTTACCGGAGCCACCCTTGTTCCGGCGGTGAACCCCGGGTCCGTCCCTCCACCTGACCACGCCCGAGACGACCGCTGATCACCCGCACGGTGCACGCCTGCCCACACCTGGCCGCTGAGCAGCGACGACGGCGCCGAAGGGGTGGGTCGGGCCCTCCTAGGTTGGAGGGCATGGCCCTGCCCATCGAGCACTACGCCCTCATCGGTGACCGCCGCACCGCCGCCCTCGTCGGCCAGAACGGCTCCATCGACTGGTTGTGCCTCCCCCGGTTCGACTCCCCCGCCTGCCTGGCCGCGCTGGTCGGCACCGACGAGCACGGGTTCTGGCAGCTCGTGCCGGCCGAGGAGCACACGGTCAGCCGCCGCTACGTCGGCGCCTCCGCCGTCCTGGAGACCACCTTCACCACCGAGTCCGGCACGGTCACGCTGACGGACCTCATGCCGCGCGGTGACGGTCGCGCCGACGTGGTGCGGCGGCTGGACGGGGTCGAGGGCAGCGTCGAGATGCGCCACGAGCTGCGGCTGCGCATGGACTACGGGGCCGCGACCCCGTGGGTCCGACGCCAGGAGGTGGACGGCGAGGAGGTGATCACCGCCGTCGCGGGCCCGGACCAGCTGGTGCTGCGCGGCCCCCGCCTGCCCGTGGCCTCCGACCACCGGCACTGCGACTCCTTCACGCTGGCCGCCGGCGAGTCGCAGACCTACTCCCTCACGTGGCTCCCGAGCCACCTGGAGCCCTACTCCCTCGGTCACCACGACGACCGGGTGCGCCGCACGATCGAGGAGGACGAGGCATGGGCCGCGCTGTGCCGCGACGACCTCCCCCACCAAGCGGTCGTGCTGCGCTCCCTGCTCACCCTGCGACTCATGACGCACGCCGAGACCGGCGGCATCGTGGCCGCGCCCACCACCTCCCTGCCCGAGGAGATCGGCGGCGGGCGCAACTGGGACTACCGCTACTGCTGGCTGCGCGACGCCGCCCTGACCCTCGAGGCGCTGGTGGACGCCGGCTACACCGACGAGGCCGAGCTCTGGCGAGGCTGGCTGCTGCGCACGGTGGCCGGCGACCCGGCCGACCTGCAGATCATGTACGGCGTGGACGGGAGCCGGCGGCTGCCCGAGAGCGTGCTGGACCACCTGCCCGGCTACGAGGGCTCCCTGCCGGTGCGCGTGGGCAACGGCGCCGTCTCCCAGCTGCAGCACGACGTGCTCGGCGAGGTCATGCAGGCGCTGGAGAAGGTCCGCCGGGCCACCGGCGAGGACGACGCGAACGCCTGGGCGCTGCAACGGGCGCTGGTCGACGAGCTCGTCACGCACTGGGACGAGCCCGACTGCGGCATCTGGGAGGTCCGCGGCGAGCCGCGTCACTTCGTCCACTCCAAGGCGATGGTGTGGGCGGCTCTCGACAGCGCCGTGCGCGCCGTCGAGGAGCACGACCTCGAGGGTGCGGTGGAGGACTGGCGCCGGGTGCGCGACGAGGTGCGGGACGAGGTGCTGAGCCGCGGCTTCAGCACCGAGCGCAACAGCTTCCGCCAGCACTACGACACCGAGGAGGTCGACGCCGCGCTGCTCGTGCTGCCCTCCCTCGGCCTGCTGCCGCCCGACGACCCGCGCGTGCTCGGCACGATCGCGGCCATCGAGGAGGACCTCCTGCGCGACGGCCTGGTGCTGCGCTACCGCACCGCCAGCGGCGTCGACGGCGTGGAGGGCGACGAGCACCCGTTCCTGGC
This sequence comes from Nocardioides bruguierae, assembly GCF_023554635.1. Lineage (NCBI taxonomy): Bacteria > Bacillati > Actinomycetota > Actinomycetes > Propionibacteriales > Nocardioidaceae > Nocardioides > Nocardioides bruguierae. The sequence continues at coordinate 48,500 of NZ_JAMJPH010000034.1, read as the reverse complement.
GTGCTCGTTCTGGCTGGTCGCCGCCCTGGCCGGGGCCGGACGGCGCGAGGACGCCGAGGCGCTGATGGAGCGCCTGGTGGGGCTCGTCAACGACGTGGGCCTGCTCTCCGAGGAGTACGACGTCGGCCGTGGCCGCATGCTCGGCAACTTCCCCCAGGCCTTCAGCCACCTGGCTCTCGTGCAGGCCGCCGTCAGGCTGGCGGACGCCGGCTGAGCCGACGTCACGCGCCCGTCGGCGCGGGTGACCTGACGACGAAGCCCCTCCGAGCCTGGTGGCTCGGAGGGGCTCGTCGTTCAGCGGGTCACCGGTCTCTCACCGGTGCCGGTGGCGTCAGCGGGTGACGCGCACCTGGCGCACGACCTTGCGGGCGTGCACCGCGTCGCTGCCGGTGTAGCGGATGACGACCTTCTTCACGCCCAGGCCCCGGTAGGGGTCGGTGGTGATGAGGGCCTGGCCCGACGTGAGGCGCCCGACGTAGCGCTCGCCGCCCGTGCGGACGACGACGCGGCCGTCCGGCACGGTGCCCGCGCCGAGGGCGCGGACCGTGACGATCCAGGACACGTGGGTCGTGCCCCGGGTGGCCTTGGCCGGGAACTTCAGCGTGCTGAGACCGGCCCTGGCCTTCTTCACGAACACCGAGGTGGTCGCGGAGGAGGCGTCGACCTCGTCGGAGCCCTGGTAGGTGACCACGAGCTTCTGCTTGCCGGTCGTGTAGAACGGGCCGGCCTGCAGGTAGGCGCCGCCGTTGTCGTTGAGCTCGGCGGTGTCGACGACCTGGCCGTCGACCGAGAGCGTCACCATGCCGGTGGGCGTGGTGCCCTCCGCCTGGACCTTGGCCTTGACCAGGACCTTGCGGTTGCCGTTGACGAGCGCCTTCTTGGCGTTGACCACCGTGGCGGTGGTCGTGGAGGCGACCGAGGTGGCCTCGCCGACCGGGACCGTCACCGTGGTGCCCGAGGGCGCCGCGGTGAAGGTGACGTAGTCGCCGACCGTGGCGTCCGCGGGGACGTCCACGTCGATGTCGGCGATGCCGTCGGTCACGGTGAAGGTGCCGAGCTCGGTCTCGCCGAGCGTGGCGACGACCTCGGTGTTCACCGGGCTCGAGAGCGAGGTGAGGTCCAGGGTCTTGCTCGCGGTCGGTGCCTCGTCCGTCGTGCCCATGCCGAGCGTGAAGGAGGAGGTCGAGCCCACGGGCAGCGTCGTCGGCAGGTCGTCGGAGAAGACCTGCTGGCGGGCGAAGTCCGGGGAGCGGGTCTCGGCGGACAGGTAGTCGCGGAAGGCCGCGGCGTCCTGGATGCCGGTGTTGACCACGTCGTCGGACTCGGCGAGGGCGGTGAAGTTGTCGCCGCCGGCCGCGAGGAAGTTGAGCGTGGAGACCTGGTAGGTCGCGCCCATGTCCAGCGGCTCGCCGTCGATCATCACCGAGGTGATGCGGCTGCCGGCCTCGGCGGTCGGGTCGGCGGTGACCGACACGTTCTCCGAGAGACCCAGCTGCAGGTACGGCCGGCTGACGCCGGACGGCTGCCACTGCTGCTCCAGCAGCTCCTTCACCTGTGCACCGGTGAGGGCCACGATGCTGACCTCGTTGCCGAAGGGCAGCACCTGGTTGGCCTCGGCGTAGGTGACGACACCGTCGGTGTTCGTCTCCGAGCCCTCCTCGCCGTCGTAGTACAGCTCGGCACGCAGACCACCCGAGTTGGTGACACCGAAGTCGGCGCCCTCACCGTCGAAGTAGCCGGACACGGCGTCGAGCAGCGAGTCGGCAACCAGGGTGCCCAGGGTCGACTCGCGGGAGCGGTCGTCACGCAGCGTGGTGCGGTCGTCGGCCGGGACCGAGAACTCACCGTCGACGATCGAGCCGCTCTTGAAGGCGGTGGTGAAGTCGTCGGTGATGGTGCCGACCGGCTGGGAGCCGACCTCGTCGGCGTAGGCCAGCGCGGCGTCGACGATCGAGACGACCTCGGCCACCCGGGGGTAGCTGGTGTCGACCTCGGTGTCGCCGGTGGACACGTTCTCCTGGGTGAAGTCGACGACGTCACCGGTCTCGGTGTCCAGCTGGAGCGTGACGGCGCCGATGTTCTCGCCGTACGAGCCGGTCTGGAGGATCGGGCGGGTGCCCTCCTCACCAGGGATCGGACCCTCCCACGCGTACTGCTTGTGGGTGTGGCCGGTGAAGATCACGTCGACCGAGGCCGCGGTGTTCTCCACGATGTCGGCGAACGCACCGCCGGCGGCGATCTCGTCCTCCAGGCTGGCACCGTCCGGGGTGCCGTCGGTCGCGCCCTCGTGGTACTCGGCCACGATGACGTCGGCCTCGCCGTTGGACTCGTCGCCGTCGGAGAGCTCCGCGGCGACGCGGTTCACGGCCTCGACGGGGTCACCGAAGGTGAGGCCCTCGACACCGGCCGGGGAGACGAGGGACGGGGTCTCCTCGGTCACGGCACCGATCACGCCGACGGTCACGCCGTCGACCTCGAAGGTGTCGTACTCGGGGAGGATCGGCTCGCCGTCGGCGTCGTAGACGTTGGCGGCCAGGTAGTCCCAGTCGGCAGCGTCGGAGACACGACCGGTGAGGTCGTCCACGCCCTTGTCGAACTCGTGGTTGCCCACCGCGGACGAGGCGAGCCCCAGCGCGTTGAGCACGTCGATCGTGGGCTGGTCGTCCTGGATGGAGGAGGCGAACAGCGAGGCACCGATGTTGTCACCGGCGGAGAGGAACAGCGTGCTGTCCTCGCCCTGCTCCGCGCGGAGCTCCTCGATCGTGGTGGCGAACGCCGGAGTGTCCTCGCTGATCCGACCGTGGAAGTCGTTGATGTTCAGCAGCAGGAGGCTGTCGACGTCCGCGGCCGCGGAGGTGACGGGGACCGACACGGTGGTGCCGGACTCGTCGGCGACGACCTCGAGGGTGTCGCCCACCTTCGCCAGCGCCGGCACGGTGACGTCGACCGTGGCGAGACCGTCGGTGACGGTGACGTCACCCAGGTCGCGCACCAGGGCGCCGTCGCGGTACAGGCCCACGGAGGCGGAGGTGTTGAGCGGGCTGCCCTGCGAGCGCAGGTCCAGCGACTTGTCGTTGATCGGGTACACCGGCGCCTCGCTGGTACCCATGCCCAGCGTGAACGAGGTGGCCTCGCCCGCGGCCAGCTCCGTCGGCAGGTCCTCGGAGAAGACCTGCTGGCGGGCGAAGTCCGGCGACCGGGTCTCGGCGGCCAGGTAGTCGCGGAAGAGCGCCACGTCGAGCAGACCGGTGTCGACCACGTCGCCCTCGGCGAGGGTGCGGAAGTTGTCACCGCCGGCCGCGAGGAAGTTGAGCGTGGAGACCGTGTAGGTCGCGCTCTCGTCCACCGGCTCGCCGTCGATGGTCACGGAGGTGATCCGCTCGCCCTCGGGGGCGGTCGGGTCGGCCGTGACGGCCACGTTCTCGGAGAGACCCAGCTGCAGGTACGGACGCGAGGGGATCTCGCCCTCGTCGTTGCGCTGCCACTGCTCCTCGAGCACGGCCAGCAGCTGGGCACCGGTGAGGTCCACCAGGGTCACGGTGTTGCCGAAGGGCAGCACCGCGTTGGCCTCGGCGTAGGTGACGACACCGTCGGTGTTCGTCTCCGAGCCCTCCTCGCCGTCGTAGTACAGCTCGGCGCGCAGACCACCGGGGTTGGTCAGACCGAGGTCCGCACCGTCCTCGAGGTCGGAGACGCCGTCCAGGAGCGCCTCGGCGACCATGTCGCCGAGGGTGGACTCCGAGGAACGGTCGTCGCGGGTGCCGCCGGTGTACTCGCCGTCGACGTAGCTGCCGTCGGTGAAGGCGGTGGTGACGTCACCGGTGATGGTGCCGATCGGCTCCTGGCCGATCTCGTCGGCGTAGGCCAGCGCCGCGTCGACGATGTCGGAGACCTCGGCCACCCGCGGGTAGCTGGTGTCGGCCTCGACGCCCTCGGTGGAGACGTTCTGCTGGGTGTAGGAGACGACGTCGCCGGTGGCGGGGTCGACGGTCAGGACGACCTGGCCGATGTTCTCGCCGTAGGAGCCGGTCTGGAGGACCGGGCGGGTGCCGGACTCGCCGGGGATCGGGCCGTCCCACGCGTACTGCTTGTGGGTGTGGCCGGTGAAGATCACGTCGACCGAGGCCGCCGTGTTCTCCACGATGTCGGCGAACGCGCCGCCGGCGGTGATCTCGTCCTCGAGGGTGGCGTCGTCCGGCGTGCCGGCGGAGGCGCCCTCGTGGTACTCGGCGACGATGACGTCGGCCTCGCCGTTGGACTCGTCGCCGTCGGAGAGCTCCGCGGCGACGCGGTTCACGGCCTCGACGGGGTCACCGAAGGTGAGGTCGGCGACGCCGGCGGGCGAGACGAGGGACGGGGTCTCCTCGGTGACGACGCCGATCACGCCGACGGTCACGCCGTCGACCTCGAAGGTGTCGTACTCGGGGAGGATGGGGTCGCCCTCGGTGTCGTAGACGTTGGCGGCCAGGTAGTCCCAGCCGGCGGCGTCGGAGACACGACCGGTGAGGTCGTCCACGCCCTTGTCGAACTCGTGGTTGCCCACGGCCGAGGAGTCCAGACCGAGCGCGTTGAGCACGTCGATCGTGGGCTGGTCGTCCTGGATGGAGGAGGCGAACAGCGAGGCACCGATGTTGTCACCGGCGGAGAGGAACAGGGTGTTGTCCTCGCCCTCGGCCTCGCGCAGCTGCTCGATGGCGGTGGCGAACGCCGGGGTGTCCTCGCTGATCCGACCGTGGAAGTCGTTGATGTTCAGCAGGTTGATGTCGACGTCGCCGACGACCTCCTGGTCGGGGCTGACGCCCACGACGACCGGGTCGTGGTCCGAGGCGCGGAACTTGTTCTCCTGGTACAGCAGCGTCGCGTTGTAGTTGTAGCGGCTGTACTCGAAGCCGACGGACTCGCCGGAGTTGATGTTCCAGATGTCGGAGCCGGTGACCATCGCGGCGCCGGCCTCGTTGGCCAGGACGTGGTCGAGGCTGCCGGACAGGCCGGAGTACGAGTAGGAGTACTCGCCCTCGGGGGCCAGGTCGGTGTACCCGTCGTCGTAGAGGACCTGCATGGGGTCCTCCATCGTGTACGAGTTGAAGTCACCGGTGAGGAACACCGCGCCCGAGCCACCGAGGTCGGCGGCGAAGTCGTCGGCGAAGGTGCTCAGCGAGGTGGCCTGCGCGACGCGGTCGGGGTTGGCGTTGCCCTGCCCGGTGCCGTCGTCGGTGCCCGAGCCCTTGGACTTGAGGTGGTTGACGATGACGCCGAACGCGTTCGCGTCCTCGTCGCCGACCAGCTTGAAGCCCTGGGCCAGCGGCTCACGGGCGTTGTCGAACGCGGCGTCGCCGGTCAGCACCGAGGAGGCGCCGACGGTCTCGACCGCGGCCGGCTGGTAGATGAACGCCGTGCGGATGACGTCCTGGTCGGCCAGGTCGGGCAGGTCCGCCGCGTCCGGGGACGGGACGAAGGCCCACTTGGTCTCGCCGGCGTCCGCGTTGAGGGCGTCGACCAGGGTGGAGAGCGCGGCGTCGCGGTCGAAGCCGAACTTCACCGAGTTCTCGATCTCCTCGAGGGAGACGATGTCGGCGTCCAGGGTGTTGATCGCCTTGACGATCTTCACCTCCTGGCGGGCCAGGCTGGCGTCGGTCGCGGCACCACGGGGGCCGTCGCCGCCGTCGGCGGTGTCGCAGTAGCCGGCGCCGATCGGGTTGTCCTCACGGTCGACGTAGAAGTCGCACGTGCCGCCGTCGGCGACGTTGTCCTCACCGGTGTAGGTGAAGTAGTTGAGGACGTTGAAGGACGAGAGCGTGAGCGCGCCACCGACCTCGGCCGGGGCGGCCTCGTCGAGGCGGGTGTTCTCGAACGAGACCACGTCGCTGCCGTCGTCGGTGACCTGCGCGGTCGGCTGGACCGTCCAGGCGCCGTAGCGGTAGTCGACGATCACCGGGGACTCGAAGGTGGCGGCCGCGCCGACCCGGATCGGGTTGTCGGTGGTCAGCCACGCCATCGGCGTGTCCTCGGCCGCACCCAGGTAGTTGGCGCTGGAGCCGTCGTCCAGCACCAGGGCGCGAGCGTCGTTGTCGGCCTCGATGCCGGCGACGTCGCCGGTCTGCGCGTCCTCGACCTCGGTCGGCTGGATCAGCGGGGTGTCGCCCGAAGCGAGCCCGATGGTGCCGTAGCCGTTGGTCGAGTAGGTGTTGGAGACGGTGAAGTCGCCGGTCGGGAGGATGAGCTCCGACTCGTGAGCCTCGCGCTCCTCCTCGGTCTCGAACCAGGTGGTCTCGAGCGGGGTGACCGGGTCGAGGGCGGTCTCGAGCGCCTCCCACGACGGGTCGACCAGCTCGGTCAGCGCGTTGTACTCGTCCACCGTGGCGGTGACGGCGACGGAGTCGCCGACTGCCGGGAAGGTGTCGGGGCCGTAGACGTAGACGGCGTCGGAGGCGCCGGGCGTCGCGTCGGCGCCGGCACCCGTGCCGCCGGTCTGGATGACGAAGGCGTTGAGGCCGCCGGTCTCGTAGACGGCCGTGACGACACCCTCGGTGGTCACGGTGTCCCCGTCGAGCGGGGACGCCGCCGCGTCGGTGCCCTGGATCTCGGCGATGCTCACCGCGTCCGGGTCGACCGGGTCGACCGGGTCCGGGGCGGGCGCCTCGGTCTCGCCGGCGCTGTTCGTCGGGGACGGCGCACCGGCGGTGAAGTCAGCACTGTTGTCGTCGGTGTCCGTGCCCGCGGCCGCACGGGAGGCGGACGTGGTGCTGGACAGGCCGGGCGCAGCCGCGGTCTCGACGATGGACGCCGAGCCGTAGCCCACGAGGTCGACCACCGCGCTGGCGTCGACCCGCGGGTCGACGACCTCGGTGCCGTCCACGAGGGAGACCGTGCCGCTGGAGCCGCTCATGCCGAGCGTCCCCTCGGCGTCGGGCGTCGGCAGGGCGTCGGTGCCACCGTTGCCGGCCGCCTCCTGGATCAGGAAGGTCGCACCGGGAGCGACGCTGCCGCTCAGGTCGGTGGTGCCACCGGAGTTGCCACCGGAGGAGCGGTACTGGACCGACATGCCGTCGACCGAGATGGCCGCGTCCGTCGGGTTGTACAGCTCGATGAAGTCGTTCGTCCACGTGGCACCGGAGTTACCGCCGCCTCCGTACACCTCGCTGATCACGAGGCCGCTGCCGTCCGTGGCTGCCTGCGCGACTCCGGTCAGGGCCAGCGGGCTCAAGCCCGCCGCCATGACCGAGACGCTCAGCAGCCCGGCAACACGCTTGCGCGCTGAGGGCATGAAAAAATCTCCCGAAAGTGAGAATGAGTTCAACAGATGCTGAGAAGCGCCTCACCCTAACCAGGAGCACATGCCGTGAAACAGGCGTTCTGGTGAACGCTGCGTAACGAAACGGGACGGCTCGTTGTTACACAGGTCTGGACCGCTCGCGCGCAGGGGCGCGAACCTTACACGGGCGGTCCGGAACAGCGGAACGCGGGGGTCCACGACCCCCGCCTCCACCGGAATCTCACAGCAGAACCCCAGGTCAGGGGCCCTGCGCGCCTCAGCGCAGCTGGTCGCGCTGCTTCCACAGCTCCTTGTAGAACTCGAAGCCGGACCAGAGCGTCAGCCCGACCGCCACGGCCAGGCACGCCTGGAACACGTAGAAGACCACCTGGAACGGCAGTTCCAGGCTCGCCGGCACGTCCGAGTCCAGCCACGGCAGCGTGAGGCCGCCGAGGGCCAGCGCCTGCACCGTGGTCTTGAGCTTGCCCAGGTCCTTGGCGGCGATCACGACCTTGCGCAGCACCGAGAGCCGCAGCAGGGTCACGCTCCACTCGCGCAGGAGGACGACGATGGTGACCCACCACCAGATGTCCCCCACGATCGAGAGAGCGATCAGCGCCATCCCGGTCATCGCCTTGTCCGCGATCGGGTCGGCGATCTTGCCGAAGTCGGTGACCAGGTTCCGGGCTCGGGCCAGGTCACCGTCGATCTTGTCGGTGATCATCGCGACGGCGAAGATCACCCAGGCGATGATCCGCGACGTCGCGGACTCACCCCCGTCGTAGAGCAGGGCCCAGCCGAAGAACGGCACCAGGACGATCCGCAGGGTCGTCAGGGCGTTGGGGAGGTTCCAGTTCGAGGGCTTCGGTGCCTCGGTGGCGGCGCTGTCGGTCACTCAGACCTCCTCGGCGATCAGGTCGACGCCGTCGGTCCCGACGACCTCGGCGCGCACGATCATGCCGACCTCGGCCGAGGAGCCGAGCAGCAGGGTCGTCCCGTCCACCTCCGGGCCCTGGAAGGCTGCGCGGCCGACGGCCCCCTCGGGGTCCGACTCGACGTCCTCGACCAGCACCTCGACGAGCTCGCCCACGCGCTCCTCGGCGCGCTCCGCGTTGAGCTGCTCGACCAGCTGGGAGACGTGCTCGGCGCGGGCGCGCACCTCGTCCTCGTCCAGCTTGTCCTCGTACCCGGCGGCCTCGGTGCCGTCCTCGTCGGAGTAGCCGAAGACGCCGGTGACGTCCATCCGCGCGGCGACGAGGAAGTCGCACAGCGTCTGCAGGTCCTCCTCGGTCTCCCCCGGGAAGCCCACGATCACGTTCGAGCGCACGCCGGCGGTGGGGGCCAGCGACCGGACCTGCTCGAGCAGGCCCAGGAAGCTCTCCGGGTCGCCGAAGCGGCGCATGCGGCGCAGCACGGACGCCGAGGCGTGCTGGAAGGACAGGTCGAAGTACGGGACGACCCCGGGCGTCTGCGCGATCGCCTGGACCAGCCCCGGCCGCGTCTCGGCCGGCTGGAGGTAGCTCACCCGGACGCGCTCGATCCCGTCGACCGCCGCCAGCTCGGGCAGAAGGGTCTCCAGGAGCCGGATGTCGCCGAGGTCCTTGCCGTAGGACGTGGAGTTCTCGCTGACCAGGAACAGCTCCTTGACGCCCTGCTCGGCGAGCCAGCGGGCCTCGTCCAGCACGTCGGTGGGCCGACGGGAGACGAACGAGCCGCGGAAGGAGGGGATCGCGCAGAAGCTGCACCGACGGTCGCAGCCGGAGGCGAGCTTGAGGGAGGCGGTGGGCCCGTCGTCGAGGCGGCGACGCAGGGACGCGGGGCCGGAGGCGTGACCGGGGACGGGGGCGGTCGACAGCGCCCGCTCGACCGGGCTGATCGGCAGCAGCGTGCGGCGGTCGGCCGGCACGTGGGAGGTGTGCGCCTCGCCCGCCATGATCGAGCGCAGCCGGTCGGCGATCACCGGGTAGTCGTCGAAGCCGAGCACCGCGTCGGCCTCGGGCAGCGACTCGGCCAGGTCCTTGCCGTAGCGCTCGGCCATGCAGCCCACCGCCACGACCGCCTGGGCGCGGCCACCGTTGGTGGTCTTGAGGTCGGCGGCCTCGAGGAGGGTGTCGACCGAGTCCTTCTTCGCGGACTCGACGAACCCGCAGGTGTTCACGACCACCGTGTCGGCCTCGGCGGCGTCGGTGACGAGCCGGAAGCCACCGGCCTCCAGGCGTCCGGCCAGCTCCTCGGAGTCGACCTCGTTGCGGGCGCACCCGAGGGTGACCATCGCGACGGAGAGGAGGGGCCGCTCCCCCGCCTCCGCGTCCACGGCGGTGGTCTCGGCGGGAGTCTGGTCCGGGGCTGGCTGGGTAGTCGTCATCTCGATCACCGAGTATGACGCGCCACGACGGCCGGGGCGAACCCTCGGCCGTCGTGGCGCGTGCTGGTGGAGGTGCAGGTGGCGGCTCCGGTGACAGGGGCCGGCACCGGCGTCAGTCGGCGGTGTAGGTGTCCTCGGCCGCGTGGCCCGTGCGGCCCATCGCGCCCTGGGCGACGCCACCGACGCTGACCTCGAGCGAGCCGTCGCTGGTGCGGATGCGCACCGGCTGGGAGACCCGGTCGAGCGTCTCGACCTCGCCGAACGCCAGGGTGCCGCGGAAGACCAGCTCGTTGGCGCCGTCGCGCACCACGACCCGGGCGCCACCGCCGGCCGCGGTCAGCTCGACCGTCGTCCGCGCACCGGTGCCGGCGGCCGACGAGGTGCTGAGCGTCGGCACGTCCTCGACGGCCGGCGAGCCGCCGTCCACGACGAGCCGGGCGATGCTCCACGCGAGCACCAGCGCCATCACGGCCGCCACGAGCACCGACCAGCGGGGGCTGCCGCCGCGACCGAGCCGCGGGTGCCGGACGGCGGGGTCCACGCCGAGCACGCGCTGCGCCGAGACCGGCGCGTCGGCGTAGTGCTCGTCGTAGAGCGCGACCAGCGGTGCGGGGTCGGTGCCGAGCACCCGGGCCAGGGTGCGCAGGTGGCCTCGGGCGTAGAAGTCGCCGCCGCAGGGGCCGAAGTCGTCGACCTCCATGGCCTCGATGACGTGCGGGCGGACGCGGGTGCGGTCGGCCAGCTGGTCGACGCTGAGCCCCAGGCGGGTACGGGCCGCGGCCAGCTCCGGCCCGACGACGGGCTCGTCGGCCGGCTCGTCGGAGTCCGCCCACGCGATCGGGTCGACGGGGTGGCCGGCCCGGGCGATCGGGCGCACCCGGTCTCCCCAGGTGGTGGTCTCCTCCACCAGGTCCACCGAGCCGGGGCGTCGCAGCTCGCGCGCCTCGGGCAGCCGGCGGGCGCCGTCCCCGTCCTCGGTATCGGCCGGGTCCAGGCGCAGGGCGTTCGCGCCGAAGACGGTCAGCGGGCTGCCGCCGTCGGAGCCGACCTGAGCGCCGGTGCGGGGGCCGTCGGCCCGCACGCCGGCGACGACCGGGCGGGTCGCCTCGGGCGTCGCCGACGGCAGGTCGCCGGTCTCGGTCGCACCCGCGTCCTGGCCCTCGCGGCGGAACAGCGAGAGGGACGGCAGCAGGCCGCTCATGCGGTGCACGGCGTCGGTGAAGGGGTTGCGCGAGCGCGGCAGGCCGGCGTCGGCCGAGGCACGCGGCTCGTCGTGGGGGAACGGGTCGCTGAGCGGGTCCCAGCCGCGGGTGGTCGCCTCGTCGGAGGACGGCTCCACCGGCGAGGCCTCGAGGGTCTCCGCGGCCGCGGCGGGCTCGTGCTCGACCGGCGCGTCCACGACCGGCGTGGGCTCGTCGTCGACGTCCTGCGGCTCCGGGGCGAGCTCGTCGTGCTGCACGTCGTCGTGCACGTCGTCGTGCTCGACGTCCTGCTCGGTGTCCTGGTCCACGGGCTCGGCCGGGACCGGCTCGTCGGCACGTCGTGCCGCGGCGGTCTCCGCGACGACCACCGGGACGGCGGCCACGACCGCGTCCGCGGGCTGCGTCCGTGCCTGCTCCTGGTCCTGGGCGCCGCCCGGCTCGGAGGGCTCGGGCTGCTGCACCGGCCGGGTCGGCTGGTGCGAGGCCTGCCCCGCGGCCCACTCGTCCGCGTCGACGTACTCGTAGCCGTCGATCTCGGCCACGTCGCAGCGGCCCTCGGCCAGCTCGGAGAGGGCGTCGACCAGGTCACGGTGCCGCGAGTGGAGCCCGGCCACGCGGGTCGCGGCGCCCAGGCGCAGGGCGATCGGGTCGCCGTGGGCGGGCAGCACGTCGAGCGAGCCGTCCTTCCACCACGACCGACGTGGGGGGGCCCGCCCCCCCCCCCCGGCCCGCCCCCCGGGGGGCGCCCCCCCCCCCCCCCCCCCCCCCCCGGGGCCCCCCCCCCCCCCCGGGCGCGCCCCCCCCACGGGTAGCCCCGCCACGTCCGCCGCTCACGCACGCGGACGCCGAGGCCGTCGGCCACCAGCAGCGGCGCGCGGGAGTCGACCAGCGTCGCCACGTGCAGGCCGGCGACGACCAGCACGACGACCAGCACGGCCAGGTCCAGCGCGCTGGGCCCGGAGAGCACCCGCACGAGGTAGCCGAGGGTCAGCAGCGCCGCGAGGGCGAGGACGACGGCCGAGAGCCGGGTGTTGCGACGCAGCTCCACGACGGGGCCCGCCGGGGTGCCGGCGTCCCGCTCGAGGGTGTCGGTGCCGCTCGTGGTCAGGTCCTGCTCGTGCTCGTTCACATCTCCCCCTGCAGGGTCGCGATGACGCCGTCCACCTCGTCGGGCTTGACCAGGACGTCACGCGCCTTGGAGCCCTCACTGGGACCGACCACGCCACGGGACTCCAGGATGTCCATGAGGCGGCCGGCCTTGGCGAAGCCGACGCGCAGCTTGCGCTGCAGCATCGACGTGGAACCGAACTGCGTGGAGACGATCAGCTCGATGGCCTGGATCACCAGGTCGAGGTCGTCGCCGATGTCGTCGTCGAGCTCCTTCTTGGACGACGCCGGGGCGGTGACGTCCTCGCGGTAGCTCGGCTCGAGCTGGGTCTTGACGAACTGCACGACCTCGCGGACCTCGGACTCCGAGACCCACGAGCCCTGCACGCGGACGGGCTTGGAGGCGCCCATCGGCAGGAACAGACCGTCACCCTGACCGACCAGCTTCTCCGCGCCCGGCTGGTCGAGGATGACGCGGGAGTCACCCAGGCTCGAGGTGGCGAACGCCAGTCGGCTGGGCACGTTGGCCTTGATCAGGCCGGTGACGACGTCGACAGAAGGACGCTGCGTGGCGAGCACCAGGTGGATCCCGGCGGCACGGGCCAGCTGGGTAATGCGGACGACCGCGTCCTCGACGTCGCGCGGGGCGACCATCATCAGGTCCGCGAGCTCGTCGACGATGACCAGCAGGTACGGGTACGGCTCGAGCGTGCGCTCGCTGCCCAGCGGCAGCTCGACCTTGCCCGCCCGGACGGCCTTGTTGAAGTCGTCCACGTGCCGGAACCCGAAGTTGGCCAGGTCGTCGTAGCGCAGGTCCATCTCGCGCACGACCCAGGCCAGCGCCTCGGCGGCCTTCTTCGGGTTCGTGATGATCGGGGTGATCAGGTGCGGGACGCCCTCGTAGGCGTTCAGCTCGACCCGCTTGGGGTCGACCATGATCATCCGCACCTCGTCCGGCGTGGAGCGCATGAGGATCGAGGTGATCATCGAGTTGATGAAGGACGACTTGCCCGATCCGGTGGCGCCGGCGACGAGCAGGTGGGGCATCTTGGCCAGGTTGGCGACGACGAAGCCGCCCTCCACGTCCTTGCCGAGGCCGGTCACCATCGGGTGGTGGTCGCTGCGCGCCTTGGTCGAGCGCAGGACGTCACCGAGGGTGACGACCTCCTTGTCGGTGTTCGGGATCTCGACGCCGACGGCGGACTTGCCCGGGATGGGCGAGAGGATGCGGACGTCGGCCGAGGCGACCGCGTAGGCGATGTTCTTCTGGATGCCGGTGATCTTCTCGACCTTCACGCCGGCGCCGAGCTCGACCTCGTACCGCGTGACCGTCGGGCCGCGGGTGTAGCCGGTGACGGCCGCGTCGATGCCGAACTCCTCCAGCACCTGGGTCAGTCGCGCGACGACGTCGTCGGAGGCCTTCGACTTCGGCTTGTGCGGCGAGCCGGCCTTCAGCAGGTCGCTGGCCGGGAGGCTGTAGGCGATGTCGCCGGAGATCTCCAGCTGCTCCACGCGCGGCGGCAGCTGGGCGTGCTGCGGGGCCTCGAGGCCCTTGCCGGGCAGCGGCTCCCCGCCGGCGACGACCGCCAGCGCCTCGGCCGCGTCGGGGGAGGTGTGGTTCTCGTCGGCGCGGCCGTAGCCGGCGTCCGAGCCGCGCGTGGCCTGCGGCTGGTCCCCTTCGTCGTGCTCGGCGTACTCGCCGTAGGGGTCGACCGCGCTCATGTGCTCGGTCTGCGCCCCCTCGTCCGCGGGCTCCTGGCCGTCGAGGATGTCGAGGCCCGCCTCGTCCTCGCCGGTCTTCTTGCGGCCGCGGCGGAACAGGGTGCGGCCGCGGCCGCCCTCGGTCTGCTCCATGGCGACGTCGAGGGCGTCCTTCTCGCGCGCGGCCGTGGCGCCGACCGCGGGCATCGGACCGGTGTCCTCGCCGGTGGTGTCGTGCACGCGCTTGCCGCTGCGCGTGTCGACCAGCGGGGAGTCGTAGGCGGGCGAGCCCATCTCGGGGTCGATCTCGCCGCGGCGCGCGGCGAGCTCGGCCTGGGCCTCCGGGGTGCGGCCGAGCATCCGGTCGCGGGCGTCGGCCAGCTTCAACGGCACCTGGTAGACGGGCGTCGCGGTGATGACCAGGACGCCGAAGAAGGAGAGCAGGACCAGCAGCGGCACGACCAGGAAGCCGGTGCGCAGCAGGTCCATGAGCAGGGAGGCGACGACGTAGCCGACCGCTCCCCCGCCCTCGCGCAGCGGCGTCACGTCGCCGGCGATCGGCTGCGGGTCCCCGTTGGCCAGGTGCACGATGCCGAGCACGCCGAACGCGAGCGCGGCCCAGCCGATCACCTGGCGGCCCACCGGGCCGTTGCCGACCGGGTCGCGCATGAGGCGCCAGCCGGCCCACACCAGGGCCAGCGGCACGAGCCAGCCGATCTTGCCGACGCTGCCCTCGACCGCCACGCGGACCACGTCGGTGACCGGGCTGGAGATCTGGAACCAGACCGCCGCCGCCGTCACCAGCGCGAGCGCGAGCAGCGCCAGGCCGCCGCCGTCACGGCGGTGCTCCGGCTCCAGGTCGCGGGCGCTGCGGCCGATGCCGCGAGCGGCCGCGCCCAGCGTGTGGGCGATGCCCAGCCACACGGCGCGCAGGCCGCGGAAGACCAGCCCGAAGAACCGGGAGACCGGGCCCTGCCCGCTGCGCACGGCGCGGGGCTCGGGCCGACTGCTCGTCGACTTCTTGGTGCTCTTGGAGGAGGTCTTCGAGGTGGCCTTGGAGGACGCCGGGCGCCGTCCGGTCGACGTGGACCGGGCGGTGCTGGTGGTCGTACTCCGGGATCGGGTGCTCGAGCCGCTGCGTCCGGCCGGGGAAGAACCGGACGATGTCGTGCTCGTGCTCCGCGACCCCGGCGGGGAAGACGTACGGGTCGCCATGGTGAGCACCCTAGGTGAGAGTCACTGCCGTCCCAGGGATTAACAGGCGTCCCACCCTCACGTGTCGCTTGAGGGTTGTCTCACCGGCGTGTCGCGACCCCTCCCCCACCGGGACCGGCCGCGGTCGGGGTTGTGTCACCGCACGCACCTCCGAGACCCTCGGAGGCGTGCGTGCGGTGACGCAACCCGGGTCGCGCGAGGAGTCCGGCGGTCAGGCCGGTGCGTCCCAGACGGTCACCGACCGCCACAGCCGCACCCGACGCGTGCGGGCCCCGGGCAGGTGCCGCTGCAGGAGCGCGGCCTCCTCGGCCCACGTCCGGGTCGGCTCGGCGCGAGCGGTGGGCGGCTCGTGCCACCGGCCCCGGGTCCGCGAGAGCACCTGGTGGGCGAGGACGTCGGCGGCCTCGGCCGGCAGGTCACGCCAGCCGCCCGTGCGGGCGACCGAGAGGACGACCACCCGACCGCCCGGCACGACCGCACGGCGCGCCTCGGCCAGCGCGAGGGCGGCGTCCACGTGGTGCAGCACCGCGCCGAGGACCACTCCCCCGCACGATGAGTCGGGCACGGGCAGCGCCTCGGCCGAGCCCCGGAACAGCCGGCCGCGGGCGCCGGGCACGGCAGCCGCGACCGCGACCGGGTCCGGGTCGCAGCCCCACGCCGGCGTCCCGGAGGCTCTCAGGGCCGCGACCAGTCCGCCGTCCCCGCAGCCGACGTCCAGCACGGGGGCGGGCAGGCCCGCCAGGAGACGACAGAGCCGCGGGTGGTGGTGGACGTTGTGGTTCCAGCCAACGTCCACCCCGGCCCGCGGCTCGGTCATGGGATCAGGAGATCCCCTCAGGTCGTGACGACCGTCGGGATGATCATCGGGCGACGGCGGTGCTGGGTGTTGACCCAGCGACCGATGGTGCGGCGCACGGCCTGCTGCATCTGGTAGCTGTCCGGGACGCCCTCGGCGGCGAGGCGGTCCAGGGCCTTGACGATATCCGGCTTGACGTTCTCGAAGACCGAGTCGTCCTCGGCGAAGCCGCGGGCGTGGATGTCCGGGCCGGAGATGACGCGACCGGTCGAGGAGTCGACGACGACGATGACGGAGATGAACCCCTCCTCGCCGAGGATCTGGCGGTCCTTGAGGTCGGACTCGGTGATGTCGCCGACCGAGGAGCCGTCCACGAAGACGTAGCTGCAGTCGACCTTGCCGACGACCGAGGCGACGCCGTCGACCAGGTCGACCACGGTGCCGTCCTCGGCGATGACGGTGTTCTCGACGCCGGTCTGCTCGGCCAGGGCCGCGTTCGCCTTGAGGTGCCGGTACTCGCCGTGCACGGGCATGACGTTCTTCGGCTTCACGATGTTGTAGCAGTACAGCAGCTCGCCGGCGCTGGCGTGGCCGGAGACGTGCACCATCGCGTTGCCCTTGTGGACGACCTTCGCGCCCCAGCGGGAGAGCCCGTTGATGACGCGGTAGACGGCGTTCTCGTTGCCGGGGATGAGCGAGGAGGCGAGCAGGACGGTGTCGCCCTCCTCCAGGTGCACGAAGTTGTGGTTGCCCTGGGCGATCCGGGAGAGCGCCGACATCGGCTCGCCCTGCGAGCCGGTGGAGATCAGCACCTGCTTCTCCGGGGCGATGTTCGCCAGCTCCTTGGCGTCCACCAGCACGTTCTCGGGCAGGTCCAGGTAGCCCAGGTCGCGGGCGATGCCCATGTTGCGCACCATCGAGCGGCCGACGAAGCCGACCTTGCGCTTGTGCGCGACGGCGGCCTCGAGCACCTGCTGGACGCGGTGCACGTGCGAGGCGAAGCAGGCCACGATGATCCGCTGGTCGGACTCGCGGAAGACCTGGTCGATCACCGGGGTGATCTGCTTCTCGCTCGGGGTGAAGCCCGGGGTCTCGGCGTTGGTGGAGTCGGTGAGGAACAGGTCCACGCCCTCCTCGCCCAGCCGCGCGAACGAGCGCAGGTCGGTGATCCGGCCGTCGAGCGGCAGCTGGTCCATCTTGAAGTCGCCGGTGTGCAGCACGGTGCCCGCGGAGGTGCGGATGAAGACCGCCAGCGCGTCCGGGATGGAGTGGTTGACGGCTACGAACTCGAGCTCGAACGGGCCGAACTTGATCACGTCACCCTCGGCGACGGTGTGCTGCACGGTCTCGCGCAGGCGGTGCTCACGGAGCTTGGAGGCGACCAGCGCCAGGGTCAGCTGCGAGCCGACCAGCGGGATGTCCTCGCGCTCGCGCAGCAGGTACGGGGTCGCGCCGATGTGGTCCTCGTGACCGTGCGTCAGCACCAGCGCCTCGACGGTGTCGAGGCGGTCCCGGATGGAGGACCAGTCGGGCAGGATCAGGTCGACACCGGGGTGGGAGTCCTCGGGGAACAGGACGCCGCAGTCCACGAGCAGGATGCGCCCGTCGTGCTCGAAGGCGGTCATGTTGCGGCCGACGTCGCCGAGACCGCCGAGCGGGGTGACCCGCAGGGCGTTCTTCTTCAGCTTCTTCGGGGTGCCGAGGTTGGTCTGGGGGTTGGTCATGCAGTTCCTGTTCTGTTCTCGTCCGCCGCGCAGGGCAGCCCGAGACCGCGGTGTGTCGCGGCTCAGAGCACCCCGGCGGCCTCGAGGCCGGCGCGGAGGTCGGTGACCTCGGCGTCGGTCAGCGCGACCAGCGGTGAGCGGACGTTGCGGTTGTCGAGAACGCCCTGCAGCTCGAGTGCTGCCTTGGCGGTGGTGGCTCCGTAGTTCGCGACGCCCATCATGGCGTCGATCGCGGGGAGCAGCCGCGAGAAGATCTGGGTGGCCTCGTGGGCGTCGCCGCCGAACCAGGCATCGAGCATGGCCCGCAGCTGGGTGCCGGCGGCGTGGCCGACCACGGAGACGAAGCCGCTGGCGCCGTAGGCGAGCCAGCCGAGGTTGAGGGCGTCGTCGCCCGAGTAGACGGCGTAGCCCATCTTGGTCAGTCGCAGGCCGCGGACGAGGTCGCCCACCGCGTCCTTGATCGCGACGACCGACTCCCACTCGCGCATGACCTCGTAGGTCTCCAGCGAGATCTGCGAGCCGGTGCGGCCGGGGATGTCGTAGATCATCACCGGCAGGCCGGCGGCGGGCACGACCTGGGAGAAGTGGTGCAGGATGCCGGCCTGGCCGGGCTTGTTGTAGTACGGCGTCACGAGCAGGACGCCGTCGGCGCCGCGCTCCCCGGCCTGGGCGGCCAGCTGGAGCGAGGTGCGGGTGTCGTTGGTGCCGATGCCGGCGACCAGGTGCACGTCCGGGCCGACGGCGGCGCGGACGGCGGCGAGGATCTCGCCGTCCTCCTCGATGGTGGTCGTCGGCGACTCCCCGGTCGTGCCGGAGACGACGAGACCGTCGTGCCCCGTGGCCACGAGGTGCTTGGCCAGACGCTGCGTCGACTCGAGGTCGAGCGACCCGTCGTCGTGGAACGCGGTGGCCATCGCGGTCAGCATGCGCCCGAAGGGCGCGGCGGGGGCGGTGCTCATGGGGGTCAGGCTATCGCCCGTACCCCCTGAACCCCTCCCCCGCGTCGCCGTGCCGCCGTGGGGGCACCTCACACGTGCGGCATGACCTGCTCGGCGACCAGCCGGAGGTGGTCGAGGTCGGCGAGGTCGAGCACCTGGAGGTAGAGGCGCGAGTGGCCCGCCTCGGTGTAGCGGGCGATCTTCTCGACGACCTCCTCGGGCGTGCCGGCGAGCCCGTTCTCGCGCAGCTCCGGCACCTCGCGGCCGATGGCTGCCGCACGGCGCGCCACCTCCGCCTCGTCCTCGCCGACGCAGAGCACGAGGGCCGCGGAGAAGGTCATGGACGACGGGTCGCGGTCGATCGCCTCGCAGGCCGCCCGGACCCGGTCGTTCTGCACCAGCGCGTCCTCGAAGGCGGCGAACGGGGTGTTGAACTCGTCGGCGAAGCGCGCGGCCAGGGCCGGCGTCTTCCGCTTGCCCGAGCCGCCCACCAGCACCGGGACACCGCCGGCGCGACCGCTGCGGTTGACCGGCTTCGGCAGGCCCGGGGAGTCGGTGACCTGGTAGTGGGTGCCGTCGAAGGAGTACCCGCCCTCGGTGGCCCACAGGCCGGTGATCAGCTCCAGCTGCTCGGCGAGCTTCTCGAAGCGCTCCTTGAGCGAGGGGAACGGGATGCCGTAGGCGCGGTGCTCGGCCTCGAACCAGCCGGACCCGAGGCCGAGGTCGACGCGGCCGCCGGACATCTGGTCGACCTGGGCCACCTGGACCGCCAGCGGGCCCGGGTGGCGGAAGGTGGCGCTGGTGACCAGCGTGCCGAGGCGGATGCTCCGGGTCTCGCGGGCCAGGCCGGCCAGGGTCGTCCAGGCGTCCGTGGGGCCGGGCAGGCCGTCGCCGCCCATCGTCAGGTAGTGGTCGGAGCGGAAGAAGGCGCCGTAGCCCAGCTCCTCGGCCTCCCGGGCCACCGCGAGCAGGTCGTCGTAGGTCGCGCCCTGCTGGGGCTCGGTGAAGATGCGCAGGTCGGTCTTCTCGCCAGTCATGGCGACCAGCCTGCCAGCAGGCTCAGGCCCGTTCGTAGGTGACCCGGGTGAACCCCTCGAACGGCTCGCGGCCGGTCTCGACCCAGCCGTCGCGGGGCGGGAAGGAGGGGTAGCGGACGTCGCCCGGCGGGTCGAGCGGCACCTCCGTGAGCACCTGCGCGTCGGCGTGCTCGAGCAGGGCCGCGTAGACGCTGCCGCCGCCGGCGACCATCAGGTCGCCCTGCGTGCCGGCCGCCGCGGCGAGCGCGTCGGCCACCGACGTCACGACGAGCACGTCCTCGGAGCCCGGCGCCGGGGCGGGCCGCCACGCGGGGTCGCGGGTGAGGACGATCGTGGTGCGGCCGGGCAGCGGGCGGCCGATCGACTCGTACGTCGTGCGGCCCATCAGCAGCGTGTGGCCGGTCGTGAGCTGCTTGAACGTCCTCTGCTCGCCGGGCACCGACCAAGGGATGTCGGGCCCGTCGCCGATGACGCCGTTGCGGGCGACGGCAGCCACGAGGACCACACGCGTGCCGTCGGGCAGGGGCATCAGACCGCCACCGGGGCCTTGATGCCCGGGTGCGGGTCGTAGCCCTCGACGCTGATGTGCTCGAGCTCGAAGGCGTCCAGCGCGGTGACCGAGGGGTCCAGCACCAGCGTCGGCAGCGGACGCGGCTCGCGGGTCAGCTGGAGGCGCGCCTGCTCGAGGTGGTTGAGGTAGAGGTGCGCGTCGCCGAGGGTGTGCACGAAGTCGCCGACCCGCAGGCCGGTGACCTGGGCGACCATGTGCGTGAGCAGCGCGTAGGAGGCGATGTTGAACGGCACGCCGAGGAACACGTCGCCCGAGCGCTGGTAGAGCTGGCAGGAGAGCCGGTCGGGGCCGCCGTCGTCCGCCGGGGCGACGTAGAACTGGAACATCGTGTGGCAGGGCGCGAGCGCCATGTCGGGCACGTCGGCGACGTTCCACGCCGAGACGATGAGGCGCCGCGAGTCCGGGGTGGCCCGGATCTGCTCGACGACCTGGGAGATCTGGTCGACGTGGGTGCCGCTCGGGGTCGGCCACGAGCGCCACTGGTGGCCGTAGACGGGGCCGAGGTCGCCGGCCTCGTCGGCCCACTCGTCCCAGATCGAGATGCCCCGCTCCTGGAGCCAGGCGACGTTCGTGTCGCCGCGCAGGAACCACAGCAGCTCGCCGAAGACCGAGCGCGTGTGCACCTTCTTGGTCGTGACCAGCGGGAACCCCGCGTCCAGGTCGAAGCGCATCTGGTGGCCGAAGACCGACAGCGTGCCGGTGCCCGTCCGGTCGGTCTTCTCCACGCCCTCGTCGAGGATGCGAGTGAGCAGGTCGAGGTAGGCGCGCACGGCCTCAGCGTAGGCGCTGGCGCGGCTACAGGGTCACGCTGCCCGTGATCGTGGTCAGCGTGTCGCCGCCGACCCACACGTCCGCCCCGACCCGGCTCACGCGGACCCGGCCGCTGCGCCCCAGCACGGTGCCCTGGGCGGCGGTGTAGGCCTCCGGCAGCAGCCCTCCGGCCAGCCACTGCCCCAGGGCGGCGTTGAGCGAGCCGGTCACCGGGTCCTCGTCGACGCCGAAGCCCGGGCAGAACGCCCGCACCTCCACCGCGGCGCCGTCCGGGTGCTCCCCGGGGGCGTAGGTGCCCACGACGCCGACCTCGAGGCCGTCGAAGGCGGTGAGGTCCGGCTCCAGCGCCAGGACGGCGGCGGCGTCGGCCAGCCGGACGCCGACCCAGCCGGGGCCGTTGTCGCACCAGCGGGCGTCCACGATCGCCGACCGCGCGACGCGCAGCGCCCGGGCCACGCGCGCCAGGTCGACCTCGTCCACCTCGCCGGAGCGGGCCCGCGGCGGGGCGGCGAAGGCCAGGCCGTCCTCCCCGACGCGCAGCGCGACGGTGCCGACCCCGCACTCCTGCACGACGCGGCCCGCCACGCGGGGCGCTCCCCCGGCCTCCAGCCAGGCGTGCGCGGAGCCGAGGGTCGGGTGGCCGGCGAAGGGCAGCTCCTCGCCGGGGGTGAAGATCCGCAGCCGGTAGTCGGCCCCGGCGGCTGCCCCCTGCGGCGTCGGCGCGAGCAGGAACGTGGTCTCGGACAGGTTGGTCCAGCGCGCGAACGCCGCCATCCGCGCCTCGTCCACGCCGTCGGCGTCGTGCACCACCGCGACCGGGTTGCCCCCGAGCGAGGCGGAGGAGAAGACGTCGACCTGGCGGAACGGGTGCGTGCTCACGCCCCCGAGCCTGCCAGGCGCGGGGGCGTGAGCGGGGGGCCGTCACCAGCCGATGTAGATCTCCACCCGGCGGTTCTGGGACTTGCCGGTGGTCGTCGCGTTGCTGGCGACCGGGTCGTCCTCGCCGAACCAGGCCTGGTCCGAGCCGATGCCGCGCCCGGCCAGCAGCGCGGCCACCGTGCCGGTGCGGGCGTGGGCGAGCCGCAGGTTGGAGGCGGCGTCACCGTCGGCGTCGGTGTAGCCCTCGACGTAGGCGCGGCCGAAGCCGAGGGCGACGATGCGGCGGGCGATCTTCTCCAGACGGGTGCGCTGGCCGTCGGTCAGCTCCCACTCGTCCGGGTCGAAGTAGACCGTCGCCATCCACACCCGCGAGCCCTCGGTGCGCGTCGCCGTGCGCAGGCCCGAGGCGGTGCCGTCGCGACCGAGCACCCGCACCCGCACCTGGTGGGTGGGGCCGAGCACCCGGTCCAGGTCGCACAGGAGGTCGGCGGTCACGCACACGCGCTGCCCGTCGACGAGGACCTCGTAGCGGGCGTCGGTGGTGGGCGCCGGGCTCCAGGAGACCCGGGTGTCGGCACGGCCGGCACCCTCCACGAAGCGCTGGCTGGCCACCCGCACCCGCGGCGGGGTGACGACGTCGACGAGCACGGCGGACGCGGTCGCGCCCACCTCGTCCGTCGCGGTCAGCCGCACCCGCACGTGGCCGGAGACCTCGCGCCCGGCGCGGAGCACCAGGCGGCCCTCACGCACGGTGGCGGTGACGCCCGGCTCGTCGACGGCCGCGGTGACCACCACGTCGTCCCGGTTCGGGTCGGCCACCCGGAGCCGCACCGCGCGAGTGGTGCCGGCGGGCTGGCGGACGTCGGAGACGACCAGGCTCGGGGCCGCGTTGGCCACACGGACCGAGACGGTGGCCGTCGCCGTGCGCCCCTGCTCGTCGCGGACCGTGTAGGTGAAGGCGTCCGCGCCCCGGTAGCCGGCGCGGGGCCGGTAGGTGACGGTGCCCGCACGCAGGGCCGTGGCACCGTGCTCGGCGCGGCCGACGCGGCTCGGGACGGGGCCGGCCGGGTCGTTGTCGAGCACGTCGACCACCACGGCGGCGGTGGTGCCGGCCGGCACCCGGAGGACGTCGTCGACGGGGGTGACGACGTCGAGGGCGGCCGAGACGGGCTGCGCCGGCGCGTGGTCGGCGTCGCCCGGCTGCTGCGCCTCGACCTCGCAGGCACCCGGGTCGGTGACCGACAGCGTCGCGCTGCTCGCCCCCTCGGCGTGGGTCACGTCGAGCACGGTGCAGGCGCCGGCGGCGACGAAGGAGACCGGGAGCCCGGCACTGCTGGTGGCCGTGACGGTCACCGGGGCGGGCCCGGCGAGGACGACGGCCGGCGCACCGAGGCCGAGCAGCTGGGCGTCGCGGGGCACGACGGCGAGACGCACGACCACCGGCTCGGCGGGCAGCCAGGCGTCGTCGCCCTCCTGCGAGACCTCGATGTCGCAGGCGCCCTCGGCGAGCGCCGTGACGGCGCCCTGCTCGTCCACCGAGCAGGTCTCGGGGGTGAGGCTGGTGAAGGTGACGGGCAGCTCCGAGGTGGCCTCGCCGAGCACCGTCGCCGTGCCACCGACGCGCACCTGGGCCGGGCCCGAGGCGGTGACCACCTGCGGCTGGGCCGCTCCGGTCACGGTGAGGACGAGCACCAGCGGCTCGGCCGGCAGGTGCGCGGCGTCGCCGGGCTGGGAGGCCTCGAGCCGGCAGGTGCCCGCAGCCAGGGTCACGACGTGGCCGGCCTCGTCGACGGTGCAGACCTCCGGGGTCAGGCTGGTCCAGCCGACGGGCAGGCCGGCGTCGCTGAGCACGGACAGGTCCACCTCCCCGCCCGGCTCCAGCCCGGTCGGGAGGGCGCCGTCCAGGGTGAGCACCTGCGGCGCCCGGGTGACGGTCACGGGGACCTCGACCGGCGTCGCGGCCGCCCAGTCCTCGTCGCCGTCCTGGGTCGCCACCAGGACGCACTCGCCCTCGGCGAGCGCCGTCACGGTGGCGGTGCCGTCGCCGTGGTCGACGACGGAGCAGGTCTCGGGGGTGGTGGTCGCCAGGGCGACCGGGAGGCCGGAGGTGGCCGTGGCGCGGACGAGGACCTCGTCGCCGACCAGCTGGTCGGGCACCGGCTCCACGGTGATGGTCTGCGGCGCGGCCGTCGGCGTCGCACCGAACGGGAGCACCAGCAGCGTGCCGGTGGCGGTGCCGCCGCGGCCGTCGGAGACGGTGTAGCCGACCGGGTCGCCCTCGGGCAGCGGGTCGCCGAGGTAGTCGATCCCGGACGGGTCCCAGAAGGCGGTGCCGTCGAGGGGCTGCTCGACGTCGGTCAGGACCAGCGGGTCGCCGTCAGGGTCGGAGGCCAGGAGGTGCAGCGGCACCGAGGCCCAGCCGCCCGGGTCCACCACCACGGTGCGCGGCACGGTGACCGGCGGGGTGTTCACCTCGACGGTGACGCCGGCGGCGTTGGAGCCGTCGACGACGTCGGTGCTGGTGCCGACGATGCTGTCGCCGACGGTGGGCTCGACCGTGATGTCCTGGTCGCCCGGGGTGCCGTCGAGCAGCACGTCCACGACGAAGTCGCAGCCTCCGGGCATGAGGACGAAGGGGCCGGTCACGACCCAGACGCCGTCGACCAGCTCGGGGTCGCCGACCGGCTCGCCGCACCAGGTGGCGGTGCCGGGCACCACGCTCGCCCCGTCGGGCAGCGTCAGGCCGACCTCGTCGAGCTCGGCGCCGGCGGTGCCGGCGACGGCGGTGGTGACGGTGGTGGTGCCGCCACCGGTCGGCAGCGTCGCCGGGTCGGCGGTCGCCGCCGCGGTCAGGTCGTTGTCCGGCGGGGTGATCGGCGGCAGGGAGGCCGGGTAGGAGCCGGTGTACTTCATCAGGTTGCCCGAGGCGATCTGGTGCACCGGACGCACCGTGGCCGGCGCGTGCGTGAAGCCGACGGCGCGGAAGGTGTAGACGGCTGTGTAGGGGCGCGCCGAGGCGCCGAGGTCGGCCAGGCGCAGCGTGTTGGTCCAGGTCACCGCGGGCGCCGAGCCGTCGGGCGACATGGTCAGCTCGGTGCCGACCAGCCGGAAGGCGTCCGCCGGCCACGCCGCGTCCACCGAGGGGGTCATCCAGAACGACTGGCTGTCGCCGGTGACCCCCGCGCCGATGGTGCCCGTGGTGCCGGTGACGGTGACGGTGAAGGTCGAGCCGATGGTCGGCGTGCCGCCGTCGACGGTGACGGTCTCGACCTTGTTGGCGTTGGCCGAGGTCGTCTGCGCGACCTGGGTGAAGCCACCGCTGGTCGTGCACAGCACGGACGAGGAGGGCAGGCCGGGACGGTGCTGGGAGACCGTGACCGTGTGCTGCTGGGCCAGCGCGCTCGCGCCGGAGGCGGTGAGGTACCAGAACCGCTCGCCGTCGCCGGCGTCCGCGAGGTCGCCCACCCGCTGCGTCGGCGCCTGCCCGGCGGCCAGGTCGAGCGCACCGCCGGTGAAGTCGCCCAGCGTCACGTACAGGTCGTCCAGCGGGGCGCCGGAGGCGTTCAGCACCCGGTAGCCGGTGTAGCCGGAGAGGAAGGACGGCGTGCTGCCCGAGCCGATGTAGAAGTTCGGGCCGCCCAGGCTGGTCACGGTGAGGCCCGCGGACGCGCAGGTCGGCACGGAGGCCGAGGCAGCGGTCGGCAGGGCCACCACGCCGGCCGCGGTGGTGGCGGCGGCCAGGAGGCCTGCCAGGACGGAGCGGACCCGCGGGGCGCGCAGCGCCCAGGGTCGGCGGGACGAGCGCGGACGTGACGAGCGCATGGGGGTCCGATCGCGAGCAGGGATGATGCTGCTCACATCGGCACCGGTTGCAACCGTTTGAGAAGACCCCCTGCGGGGATGACCAAGGTCCCGCGGGCGGACTGGACCGGCCCCGGCTCAGACCTTGCCCAGCACCAGCCTCGTGACCTCGCGGCCCTCCTGGACCAGGACGACGGAGGCCACCCCGGCGGCGGCCAGGCCGCGCCAGGCGTTGCCGAGCCACGTCTCGGCGTCACCCCGGCTGGGGAACCCGGCGGGCACGTCGCTCACCGCGTCCCCGGGTTCCGGCTCACCGTCCCCGTTCCCGTTCCGCTCCCGGTCACGGGGTGCCGAGGTCGCGGGCTCCCCGGCGTCGTCGAGCAACCGCCACGACCACGGGCGGGCGACGGGCTCGGGGTCCCGGAGGGCCGACTCCCGGGCGGGCGGCAGCGCCGGCAGCACGTCAGCCCCGGACGCCGGTCTCGACGAACGGCGGCTTGACCAGGTCGAACTCCAGGGTGCGACCGCGGACGTCGACGCTGACCCGGGCGTCGGCCGGCACGTCCGCGGCCACGAGTGCCAGGCCGATGCCGGTGCGCAGGGTGGGGCTGAAGGTGCCCGAGGTGATCTCCCCGACGGGGCGTCCCTCGTGGGAGACCTCCATGTGGGCGCGCGGGATGCCGCGTCCCACGGCCTTGAGGCCGCGCAGGACGCGGGCGGGCTTGGCGGCGCGCTCGGCGGCCAGCGCCTCCTTGCCCCAGAAGGTCGGCTTGTCCCACCCGACGGCCCAGGCCGACCGGGCCTGCACCGGGGTGATGTCCATCGACAGGTCCTGGCCGTGCAGCGGGTAGCCCATCTCGGTGCGCAGCGTGTCGCGAGCCCCGAGGCCGGCGGGCCGCAGGCCGTGCTCGGTGCCCGCCTCGACGAGGGCGTCCCAGAGCCGGGTGGCCACGGCCACGGGGGCGATGACCTCGTAGCCCCGCTCGCCCGTGTACCCGGTGCGGCAGACGACCACGTCGGTGTCGGCGAAGCTGGCGGTCACGAAGCTCATGTAGTCGTGCCCCACGGGGAGCCCGGCGCCCACCATGACGGCGTCGCAGGCGGGGCCCTGGACGGCCAGGACGGCGTGGTCGCGGTGCTCGTCGGTGACGGTGACGCCGGCGGGGGCCGCCTCGCGCAGGCGGCGCACGACCTCGGCGGTGTTGGCCGCGTTCGGCACGAGCAGCAGGTGCTCGGGCGAGTGCAGGTAGACGATCAGGTCGTCGACGACGCCGCCGCTCTCGTCGCAGCACAGCGTGTACTGCGCCTGGCCCGGGACGATGCGGCCCAGGTCGTTGGTGAGGCAGGCGTTGACGAAGTCGGCCGCGCCCGGGCCGGAGACGGTCGCCTTGCCGAGGTGGCTGACGTCGAAGATCCCGACGGCCTCGCGCACCGCGGTGTGCTCGGCCACCACGCCGCCGGCCGCGTACTCCAGGGGCATCGACCAGCCGCCGAACTCGCCGAGCTTGGCGCCCAGCGCGACGTGGCGCTCGTGCAGGGGTGAGGTCAGCAGCGACATGGCCCGGAACCTACCCGAACGCCTCACCGATCGGCCGTGCCCGGCCCCGTCCCCACCCGACCCGGCGTCAGGTGTGGTTAGCCTGGCCCGCGTGAGCCCGTCCTTCCTCCTCCGTGCCGCCAGCCCCGCCAAGACCAAGGCCGACGCCGTCGTCGTCGGCCTGGTGCCCGCCTCGCCCTCGGGGCGCCGCAAGTCCGGCCCCGCCGTCGCGCTGGCCGCGGGCGGCGAGGACGTGGCCAAGGCCTACGGCCGCAAGCTGGACCCGATGCTCGCCTCGCTGGGGCTCAAGGGCGAGGCCGGCGAGGTCGTGCGCGTGCCGACCAACGGCGTGATCGGCAGCCCGCAGCTCGTCCTGGTCGGCCTCGGCAAGGACGCCGGCCCGGCCGCCCTGCGCCGCGCGGCCGGTGGCGCGGCGCGCGTGGTGACCAACTGCGCCAGCGTCGCCCTGGCCCTGCCCGCCGACGACCCGGCCCTGCTGCGCGCCGTGGTCGAGGGGTGGCAGCTGGGCGGCTACACCTACACCGACTACAAGTCGGCCGCCCGCACGGACGAGGCGCCCGGCCAGGTCGTCGTGCTGACCCCGTTGGCCCGCCGCAAGGAGTCCCAGAAGCTGGTGGAGGAGACGCAGGTCGTGCTGCGCGCCACCGAGCAGGTGCGCTCGTGGGTGAACACTCCCCCGGGCGACCTGACCCCGCCGACCTTCGCCGACGCAGTGGTCGCCGCCGGGCAGCCGCTGACCAAGGGTCGCGGCGCCACCGTGAAGGTCACCGTGCACGACGAGGCGTCGCTGGTGGAGATGGGCTGTGGCGGCATCCTCGGCGTGGGTGCGGGCTCCGCGGCCGCCCCGCGGCTGGTGGAGATCACCTACACCCCGAAGAAGCCGGTCGCCCACCTCGCGCTCGTCGGCAAGGGCATCACCTTCGACTCCGGCGGCCTCACCATCAAGCCCGCCGCGTCCATGAAGGAGATGAAGTCCGACATGGCCGGCGCCGCCACCGTCGTCGCCGCCACGTACGCGATCGCCGAGCTCGCGCTGCCGGTGCAGGTCTCGTGCTTCGCCCCGATGGCCGAGAACATGGTCTCCGGCGCGGCGATGCGCCCCGGCGACGTGCTCACCACCTACGGCGGCAAGACCGTCGAGGTGACCAACACCGACGCCGAGGGCCGCCTCGTGCTGGCCGACGCGCTCGGCCGGGCGATCGAGAAGGAGCCCGACCTCGTCCTGGACGTCGCGACGCTCACGGGCCACATGGTCCTGGCGCTCGGCGACAAGGTCGCGGGCGTGCTCGGTGACGACGCCGTCGTCGCGCAGGTGCTCGAGGCCTCCGAGACCGCCGGCGAGCCGATGTGGCACATGCCGATCCCCGAGGAGATGAAGGGTCGCGTCACGTCCTCGAAGATCGCCGACCTCGCCCAGCACGACTGGGTGCGGTGGGGCGGCGGCCTGTTCGCCGCCGCGTTCCTGCGCGAGTTCGTCGGCACCACCCCGTGGGCGCACCTCGACATCGCCGGCCCGTCGTTCGCCTCGGCCACCTCGGGCCACGTCACCGCGGGCGGCACCGGCTTCTCCACGGCCACGCTCGTGGACGTGGCGCGCAACCTGGCGGGCTGAGCCGGCGGCTCAGCCCCGCTTCTGCTGCTCCCGGTAGCGGCGGTTGTACTCGCGCATCCGCTGCGGCACGCCCACGACGGCCGCGTCGTAGGACGGCACCCGGTGGTCGTTGCAGAAGGCGTGCGCCCACTTCACGGACGGGACGCGGCGTCGCGTCCACTCGCCGTCGTGCGCGACCAGGAGGAGCGTGACGTCGCTGACCGACGTGCGCGGCTCGACGAACCCCTCGACGCCGTGCCGGGGCTCCATCCACGCCTGCAGGTGCTCGACGTCGGCCGCGTCCGAGGCACGCACGCGGGTGGAGCCGGTGCGGAAGCCGTCACGAGCGGGGGCGCTCGTGCGCGGGCCGCGCCGGAAGCGGTCCAGGATTCCCATGCTCACCAGTGTGCCCTGTGCGACCCAGGCCACGGAGCAGGACCGTCCCGACGCGCCCCCCGGAGGCAGGTGGACAGCCGCCCGTGAGGTGGCAGGATGGCGGCGCACGGACGCAACGAGGCGTCTCGTGGGGAAGGACAGGTGTGACCGGGACCGACGTCGACGTGCTCATCCTCGGAGCAGGATCTGCGGGCTACGCCTGCGCCCTCCGAGCGGCCCAGCTCGGCCTGAGCGTGACGCTGGTCGAGGAGGCGAAGGTCGGCGGCACCTGCCTGCACGCCGGCTGCATCCCCACCAAGGCGCTGCTGCACGCCGCCGAGGTCGCCGACGCCGCGCGCGACGCCTCCTCCTTCGGCGTGCTGGCCACGCTCGACGGCGTCGACATGGCCGGGGTGCACGCCTACAAGGACGGCGTGGTGGCCCGCCTCTTCGCCGGCCTCACCGGCCTGGTCCGCAGCCGCGGCATCACCGTCGTCGAGGGACGCGGCACGCTGACGGGCCCCCGTGAGGTCACCGTCGTCCGCACGGTCGACGGCGAGCAGGAGCGCACCACGCTCACCGGCCGGGCCGTCGTCCTGGCCACCGGGTCGGCGCCCACCGTGCTGCCGGGCATCGAGGTCGACGGCACCCACGTCCTCACCTCCGACGAGGCGCTGCGCCTCGACCGCGTGCCCACGTCCGCGATCGTGCTCGGCGGCGGCGTGATCGGCTGCGAGATGGCCAGCGCCTGGCGCTCCTTCGGCGCCGAGGTCACGATCGTGGAGGCCGCTCCGAGCCTGCTGCCCGCCGAGGAGCCCTCCAGCTCGGCCGCCCTGGCCCGTGCGTTCCGCAAGCGCGGCATCACCTCCCGCACCGGGGAGACCTTCCAGAGCGTGAAGCGCTCGGACGACGGCGTGGCGGTGACCCTCGAGGGCGGTGAGGTCCTGGAGGCCGAGGTGCTGCTCGTGGCCGTCGGCCGTCGGCCCGCCACCGCCGGGCTGGGCCTGGAGGACGTCGGCGTCGCCACCGAGCGCGGCTACGTGACCGTCGACGAGCGGTGCCGCACCTCCGTCGCGGGCGTCCACGCGCTCGGAGACATCGTGCCCGGGCTCCAGCTGGCCCACCGCGGCTTCGCCCAGGGCATCTTCCTCGCCGAGGAGCTCGCCGGGCTCTCCCCCGCACCCGTGGTCGAGGAGACCATCCCGCGGGTCACCTACTCCCACCCCGAGGTGGCGTCGGTCGGCCTCACCGAGGCCGCCGCCCGCGAGCGCTACGGGGACGACGCGGTGCAGACCCAGACCTACGACCTGGCCGGCAACGGCAAGAGCCAGATCCTGCGGACCTCCGGGCACGTCCGGCTCGTGCGCCGGGTCGACGGGCCGGTGGTCGGCGTCCACCTCGTCGGCGAGCGCGTCGGCGAGCTGGTCGGCGAGGCGCAGGCCATCGTCGGCTGGGAGGCCCACCCCGAGGACGTGGCACCGCTGGTGCACGCCCACCCGACCCAGTCCGAGGCGCTGGGCGAGGCGCACCTCGCGCTCGCCGGGAAGCCGCTGCACGTCCATGGCTGAGACGCCCGGCCGGGTCCGCCCTCGGACTTCTGCCGACGCGCCGCAGCCCCGTCCGACATCCGAAACCAACTCTCGATACTGTTCGCCCAGCGGTGCATCGCGGTCGCACTCCGACCACCTGTTCGCTGGGCGGACCCCGCCGCGCGACACGTTGCGCTACGGGTGAACAATCGGGAACAACTGAGCCTGGCACGACCCTGTGGCAACCGGACCCGCGCGACGCGCACGGACCCGCGAGCACCGACACGAAACCGCGAGCGAAGGAATCGAATTGGCTACCGAAGTCAACCTCCCGGAACTGGGTGAGTCCGTCACCGAGGGCACCGTCACCCGCTGGCTGAAGCAGGTGGGCGACACGGTCGCCGTCGACGAGCCCCTGCTGGAGGTCTCCACCGACAAGGTCGACACCGAGATCCCCTCGCCCGTCGCCGGCACGCTCCTCGAGGTCAAGGTCAACGAGGACGACACCGTCGAGGTCGGCACCGTGCTCGCGCTCATCGGCGAGGAGGGCGAGGCCCCCACCGGCGGCGACGACGCCCCCGCCCCGAGCGAGGAGCCCGCCGCGGAGGAGGCGCCCGAGCCCGAGGCCGCTCCCGAGCCGGAGCCCGAGCCCGCCCCGGCGGCGCCCGCCGCGTCCGGTGGCTCCGGTGGTTCCGGCACCCCGGTGACCCTGCCCGAGCTGGGCGAGTCCGTCACCGAGGGCACCGTCACCCGCTGGCTCAAGCAGGTCGGTGACGAGGTCGCGGTCGACGAGCCCCTGCTCGAGGTCTCCACCGACAAGGTCGACACCGAGATCCCCTCGCCCGTCGCCGGCACCCTGCTCGAGATCAAGGTCAACGAGGACGACACCGTCGAGGTCGGCACCGAGCTGGCCCTCATCGGTGACGGCTCCGCCGCCCCGGCCGAGCCGGAGCCCACCCCGGAGCCCGAGCCCGAGCCCGAGCCGGAGCCCACCCCCGAGCCCGAGCCCGAGCCGGCCCCCGCACCCGAGGCCCCGAAGGCTGCTCCGGCCCCCGAGGCCCCGAAGCCGGCCGCCCCGGCCGCGCCCGCTGCCCCCGCCGCGTCCTCGGACTCCTCCGGCACCTACGTGACCCCGCTCGTGCGCAAGCTCGCCGCGCAGCACGGTGTCGACCTCGCGTCGGTCACCGGCTCCGGTGTCGGCGGTCGCGTGCGCAAGCAGGACGTCCTCGACGCGGCGGAGAAGGCGAAGGCCGCCGCGGCCGCGCCGGCACCCGCCGCCCCGGCCGCCGCTGCCCCGTCGGCACCGGCCGCCGCCGGCGTCCCGGTGACGCCGTCGCCGCTGCGTGGCACGACCGAGAAGATGTCGCGTCTGCGCAAGATCGTGGCCACGCGCATGAAGGAGTCCCTGGACACCTCCGCGCAGCTGACCCAGGTCGTCGAGGTCGACGTCACCAACATCGCCCGCCTGCGCACCGCGAAGAAGGACGAGTTCCTGGCCCGCGAGGGCGTCAAGCTCTCGTTCCTGCCGTTCTTCGCCAAGGCGGCCGTGGACAGCCTCAAGCAGCACCCGAAGCTGAACGCGACCATCGACGACGAGGCCGGCGAGGTGACCTACCACGACGTGGAGCACGTCGCCTTCGCGGTGGACACCGACAAGGGTCTGCTCACCCCGGTCGTGAAGGACGCGGGCGACCTGTCGATCGCGGGCCTGGCCAAGAAGATCGGCGACGTCGCGGGCCGCACCCGGACGA
The DNA here is from genome assembly GCF_023554635.1 of Nocardioides bruguierae. Taxonomy (NCBI): domain Bacteria; kingdom Bacillati; phylum Actinomycetota; class Actinomycetes; order Propionibacteriales; family Nocardioidaceae; genus Nocardioides; species Nocardioides bruguierae. The sequence continues at coordinate 16,337 of NZ_JAMJPH010000034.1, read as the reverse complement.
ACAAGATCGGCCCCGACGAGCTGTCGGGCGGCACCTTCACCATCACCAACCTCGGCTCGGTCGGCGCCCTGTGGGACACCCCGATCATCAACCAGCCGCAGGTGGCCATCCTCGGCCCCGGTGCCGTGGTGAAGCGTCCGGTCGTCATCGACGACCCGAACCTCGGCGAGACCATCGCCGTGCGCCACATGGTCTACCTGGCCCTGACCTACGACCACCGCCTGGTGGACGGCGCCGACGCCGGCCGCTTCCTCTCGGAGGTCAAGAAGCGCCTCGAGAGCGGCGCGTTCGAGGTCTGAGCTGACCTAGCAGGCTGACACGGGTCCCCAGCGGCACACATCGCGTGTGCCCCTGGGGACTCGGTCGTTCCGGACCCATGAGGCGTCCGAGCGCGACGCCTGTTCTGCCACGAGGATGGCGAGGTCACGACCGTGAGCGCAGCGAACGTCGGCGCCGGGGCTCCGAGCGAAGAGCAGGGGTACAAGCGCGAGGGCATGCGCCCGGAGGGCGCCCAGGTAAATGAAGAGGCGCCACGTCGGTGGTTCGTCGTACCTTCGGCTCATCGTGACCATGACTGCACCCCCCGCTACCGCTCCCTCCTCCGCTCCCACCCGGCCCACACCCCCGGCCGGGCGTCGTCCGGTCGACTGGCGCCGTCTCCGCTCCCCGCTGGCCCTCGTGTGCCTGGTCGGGGCGTTCGTCGCCGCCGTCGGCACCTCCCTGTCCACCGTCTTCGCCGGCCGCCTGGCCGACGACCCCACCACGGGCTGGCTGTCCCTGCTGGCGCTGGCCGCCGTGGGCGCGGCCGTCGTCCAGACGATCGCCCGCACCGCCTGGGCGGGCGTCGTCGACCGGGCCGAGGGCCGCCTGCGCGCGGACCTCCTCCAGGCGGCCATCTCCCAGCCCCTGCCGGAGCTCTCCGAGCAGGCCGTCGGCGAGATCTACGACCGCCTGGACGACGACACCTGGGAGGTCGGCAACCTGCTGCGCCAGGGCGTCTGGCAGGCCGCCGCCACGTTCCTCGCGGCCGGGCCGCTGTGGGTGGTCGCGACCGTCACCTGGTGGCCCGCGTTCTTCCTGTTCCCGCTCACCGCCCTCGTGACGTTCGCGGCCGTGCGTCGCCTCCTGCCCGAGATCTCGCGCCGCAAGGTGCTGGAGGAGATGGCGTGGACGGACCACGCCGCCGCCATGGAGGAGGGCGTCGCCGCGCGCGACGACCTGCGCACCAGCCTGGGCCAGGCGCACGTGCTGCGCCGCTGCTCGGAGCTGGCCGCCACCGTGCACGCCCGCTTCGCCTCGATCGTCTCGCTGGAGAAGCGGGTCGGGCGTCGCTCGGGCGGCCTGCTGCACGGCCTGCTGGCGGGCGTGGGCGTGGTCGGTGTGGCCCTGGTGCTGGCCGGCGACCTGTCCACGGCCTCGCTGGTGACGCTGTTCCTGGTGACCACCACCTTCGTCGGCCAGGTCGACCAGCTGGCCCGGCACCTGCCGGACCTCCAGGCGGGCTTCGGCGCCGTGATCCGCCTGCGCGACCTGATGTCCGTGGCGCCGGAGCCGGACGGCGGCGACCCGGTGCCCGACGGCTCCCTCTCCCTGGAGCTGCGCGGCCTGCACTTCTCCTACGGCACCGGCACGTTCGCGCTGCGTGACGTCGACCTGACCGTGCCCGCCGGCACGACCTGCGCCCTCGTGGGCCGCACGGGCTCGGGCAAGTCGACCCTGGCCTCGCTGGTCTCCCGCGCGCTGGACCCCGAGCCGGGCTCGGTGCTGCTCGGCGGGCGCGACGTGCTCGAGCTGGACCTCCAGCAGCTGCGTGCCGGCGTCGGCGTCGTCACCCAGCGCACCGAGATCCTCGCGGGCACGCTCGCGGAGAACATCGCCCTGTTCTCGGACGTGCCCCGCGCCGAGGTCGAGGCCGCGGTGGCCGAGCTCGCGCTGGACGGCTGGGTCGCCGGCCTCCCGCAGGGCCTGGACACCCCGCTGGGCCCAGGCGGCGCCACGCTGTCGGCCGGAGAGGAGCAGCTGGTGGCGTTCGCGCGCCTGCTGGTCCGCGACGTCCAGGTCGTCGTCCTCGACGAGGCCACGGCCCGGATGGACCCGGTGACCGAGGCCCGCGTCGTGCGCGCCTCGGACCGGCTGCTGGTGGGCCGCACGGGCATCCTCATCGCGCACCGTCTGTCCACCACCGAGCGCGCCGAGCAGGTCGCGGTCCTCGAGGCCGGCACGGTCGTGCAGAACGGCCCGCGCACGGTGCTGGCCGAGCAGCCGGGCCCGTTCCGCGACCTCCTGGAGGCCGCCGCGCACGCCCAGCCGGACGCCGCCGGGGCCGCGGAGGCGGCCCGGGTCGCGGCCGACTCGGGCACCGCGGACGAGGACGGCACGCCGGGCATCGGCACCGCGCGGCGCGTCGGCGTCGCCCCGGAGCCGCCGGCCGTCGCCCCGGTCCCCCGCCTGGCGCGGGCGACCTGGTCGGCGCTGACCATCGAGCCGCAGTGGGGCCTGTTCGGCATGCTGCTGTTCGCGGTCTCCGCGATGACCGGCGCCTTCGGCGTCGTCACCGCCTGGATCTGGGGCCACCTGGTCACCGACCTCCAGGGCGGGGCGTCCCCCTGGCTCCTGCTCGTCGCGCTGGTCGCCTCGCTGATGGTCTCCCCGTTCCTGCTGGCCCACGCCTTCGGCGTCTACCCGCGCTGGTGGGTCGCGGTGATGATGCGCGTGCGCGGCTCGGTGCTGCACGGCCAGACCACGCAGCACCGCCTGCTGCGCACCCCGCCCGGCGAGGCGGTGGCGCGCGCCATGGACGCCGACCGCCTGGCCCGCTACGCCGACCGCTGGGTCGACTTCGTCAACGGCCTGGCGATCGTGGTCGTGACGATGGTGCTGTCGTGGAACGTCTTCACCGGCCTCGTGCTGCTCGCGGTCATGGTGGTCTCGGCGGTCGCCTCGTCCTTCGGACGTCGGGTGGCCGGCCGCTCGGCCGCCGCCTCCTCGGCCGCGCGGGCCGGCTTCGGTCGGTCCCTGGTCTCGGCGCTGGAGTCGATCCGCACCGTGAAGCTCGCGGCAGCCACGCCGCAGGTGCACCGGCACCTGGAGAAGGTCGACTCCGGCCGCGTCGACGCGGCGGTGCGCGAGCACCGCGTGCAGGCGCTGCTGGACGGCGTCCCGATCGTCATGGTGCAGGGCGGCATCGTGGCCGCCTGGGCCGCCTACGTCTGGGGCGGCTGGGGCCTGGCCACGGCCCTGCTCGTGGCGAACGCGGTCAACGGCTTCGACTGGTTCGGCCGGGTCGCCGGCTCCGTCGTGACCGAGGCACCGGGGACGGCGGCGTGGTACCGCGAGACCAGCCGGCTGGCCGGCGGCGGGGACCTGATGGACCAGCCTGCCGGGGTCGACCTCATCACCGGCGCCGCGCCTGCCCCCGCCCACGGCGTGACGGACCGGCTGACCGAGCTGGAGGTGCGTGACCTGACCGCCGTCCACGACGACGGCACGATCGGCGTCAGTGGCGTCGACCTCACGGTGCGCCGCGGTGAGCTGGTGCTGCTGCTGGGACAGGTCGGCTCGGGCAAGTCCAGCCTGCTGGGCGCGCTCGCGGGGCTCGTGCACTCCACCGGGCAGGTCACCTGGAACGGCACGCCGCTGACCGACCGCCAGACCGAGCTGCGGCCCGGGCGCATGGCGCACGTGGCCCAGGTGCCGCGCGTCCTGTCGGGCACGTTCACCGGCAACATCGCCCTGGACCACGCCGACCGCCAGGTCGCCCCGGCCGTCGCCACGGCTCGCCTGGAGCGGGACGTCGCCGAGGCCGGCGGACCGGACTCGCTCGTCGGCCACCGCGGCGTCCGGCTCTCGGGCGGGCAGGTGCAGCGCCTCGCGCTGGCCCGTGCGCTCGCGTGCGAGGCCGAGGTGCTGCTGGCCGACGACGTGTCCTCCGCCCTGGACGCCGCGACCGAGATCGAGCTGTGGGAGGCCCTGCGCGAGCGGGGCGCCACGGTGATCGGTGCGACGTCGAAGACGGCGGCGCTGGCCCGGGCCGACCAGGTCGTGGTCGTCGCCGGTGGCACCGTGGCGGCCGCCGGCCCGTGGTCGGAGCTCTCCCGGGACTGGTCGCACCTGGCGGGCTGACGCCCGGGCCGATGGGCCCGCGCACCTGCTGGGTGACCTGACCGGGGCGCCGGCGGTGGCACGCTGCGAGCATGAGCTTGCACGTGGTCATCGCCGGCGCCTCCGGCTTCCTCGGCACGCACCTGACCGAGCGGCTGCGCGCCCGGGGGCACGAGGTCACCCACCTCGTCCGACACCCCACGCAGGAGCCCGGCGAGGCGTCGTGGGACCCCTACGGGGACGTCTACCCCCCGGCGCTGATCGAGGCGGCGGACGTGGTGGTGAACCTGGCCGGGGCGCCGCTGATCGGCAACCCGCACTCGCAGAAGTGGGCCGACGCGGTGCTCGAGAGCCGGGTGACGACGACCCGCCTGCTCGCCTCGGCGATCGCCCGCAGCGACCGCAAGCCCGCCTTCATGGCCGGCAGCGGCGTGAGCATCTACGGCGACCACGGCGACACCGTGCTGACCGAGGCCTCCGACAGCCGCGGGCACGCGTTCCTCACCGAGGTGGCACGCCAGTGGGAGGCAGCCACCCAGCCGGCCGAGGACGCCGGCGCCCGCGTCGTCCGCCTGCGCACCTCCCCCGTGATGGACCGGCGCAGCGCCCCGCTGGCGCAGCTGCGCCTGCTCTTCTCCCTGGGGCTGGGTGCCCGGCTCGGCTCCGGCGAGCAGCACATGGCGATGATCTCCCTGCGCGACTGGGTCGACGCCGTCGTCCACCTGGCCGAGCACGAGCAGGCTTCGGGCCCGGTCAACCTGGTCAGCGCCGTGACACCCACCAACGCCGAGTTCACCCGCGCCCTCGCGCACGCGCTGCACCGGCCCGCGGTGGTCTTCGCCCCGGCTCCGGTGATGAAGGTGGCCGCGGGTCGCCTCGCGCCCGAGCTGCTCGGCTCGCTGAACCTGCGACCCGCCGCGCTCGAGGCCCTCGGCTTCACGCACCGCGACCCCGACGTCGCGGCGGTGCTGGCCGCCGGGCTGGCCGCCGCCGACTGACGCAGCACGACACAGGCTGACACCGGGCGGGCCCTGGCTCAGCGCACCCCGCGCACCCGCCACTCCCCCGCTCCGCGCACCAGGGTCACCACGCTGGTGCTGGGGCGGCTGGTCGGCAGCGACTGACCGGTCGCCTCCCCGGTGTCGATCCGCTCCACGGAGCCGGCGGCGACCCGGTCGGTGACCCGCAGCCGCACGAGCCGCGGCGAGACCCGCAGCGCCGAGACGCTCAGCACCTGGGTGCGCAGCCCGGCGACCCGCAGCCCCCGGTCCTGCCAGGCCCGCAGCATCGCCACGTCCGCACTGCCCGTGGGCGACCCGCGCGTGTAGAGCCGCTCGAGCGTCACCGGGTCGGCGGCGGCCCAGGCGACGGCGCGGCGACGGTCCCAGCCACGCAGCAGGGCCAGGGCCCGTCGGTCCTCGCTGGTATTGGCCACCGGCGTGGTCGTGGCCGACGGCGCGACGACCGGGCTGGGCGTGGTCGCTCCGACGCCCAGCAGGCGCAGTCCCACGGCGAGCGCCACGGTCGTCACCGCGACGACGAGCGCGCCCAGCCCCACCAGGAGCGGCAGCGGCAGGGAGCGCGGCGGGAGCAGGCGGGTCGAGGGCGGGCGGGTGGACGGGGCGCGGTGGTGCGTCTCGGTCGGGTGCACCCCCTCGTCCTACCCGCGACGACGGGGTCGGCGGCCGTCGTCCACAGGCGTATCGTCTGCGCTCATGAGCACCGACGCCCTGGCCAGCACGACCACCGCGCCCGGCCGCGAGGTCGCCTTCGAGGTCGCGGGCCTCGGCGACGAGGCGGTCGGCTACCTCGACGCCTGGGAGCTCCAGCGTCGCGTGCACGCGGAGGTCGTGGCCGGCGAGCGGCCCGACACCGTGCTCCTGCTCGAGCACCCGCCCACGTTCACCGCGGGCAAGCGCACCGAGCCGCACGAGCGTCCGGTGGACGCCGGCGGCGCACCCGTCGTGGACGTCGACCGCGGCGGCAAGATCACCTTCCACGGCCCCGGCCAGCTGGTGGCCTACCCGATCGTCCGCCTGCCCGACCACGTGCTGGTCGTCGACTTCGTCCGTCGGATGGAGGAGGCCATGCTGCGCGCGTGCGCCGACCTCGGCGTGGTGGCCGGCCGTGTCGACGGCCGCTCGGGCGCCTGGCTGTCGGCCTCCGAGCGCGGCCCGGAGCGCAAGGTCGGCGCGATCGGCATCCGCGTCTCCCACGGCGTGACGATGCACGGCATCGCGGTGAACTGCGACGTCGACCTGGCCTGGTTCGACCGGTTCGTGCCGTGCGGCATCGCGGACGCCGGGGTCACCTCGCTCTCCTCCGAGCTCGACCGCGACGTGAGCGTCCACGAGCTGCTCCCGGTGCTGCGCGAGCGGCTGGCCGAGATGCTGGCCTGGCAGCCGTACGAGCCCACCCCGGACGCGGGTCCGCCTGCCCCGTGCGCCCCCGGGGGCGTGCCCCGCGTCGAGGTGCTGCGCCCGGGCTCGTCCGCCTGATCGGCCCAGGCACCGTCCCGCAGGGGACATCTGGACACCTCGGCGCGGCATACCCGGTATGCACGTGAGGCGTGCCACGCTGCGCTGGTGACCACCACCGCACCCGCGACGGGCGCTCCCGTCATCGAGACGCACGGCCTGCGCAAGGTCTACCGCGGCCGCAAGGGCACCCACGTGGCCGTCGCGGACCTCGACCTCCTCGTCCCCGCCGGCGGGGTGCACGGCTTCCTCGGGCCCAACGGCTCGGGCAAGACCACGACCATCCGCATGCTGCTCGGGCTGGCCCGCCCCACGTCCGGCTCGATGAGGCTGTTCGGCGAGGAGGTGCCCGCGCGGCTGCCCGCGGTCATCGGCCGCGTCGGCGCGGTCGTGGAGTCACCGAAGTTCTCCCCCAACCTGACCGGCCGGCAGAACCTGCGCCTGCTCTCCCGCTCCATCGGCGTGCCCGACGAGCGGGTCGAGCGTGCGGTGGCCACGGTGGGGCTCACCGGGCGCGAGAAGGACCGCTACAAGGGCTACTCCCTCGGCATGAAGCAGCGCCTGGCGATCGCGGCGACCCTGCTGAAGGACCCGGCCCTGCTCATCCTCGACGAGCCCACCAACGGGCTGGACCCCGCGGGCATCCGGGAGGTGCGCGACACCATCACCGGCCTGGGCGAGCAGGGCGTCACCGTGCTGCTGAGCAGCCACATCCTCGCCGAGGTCCAGCAGGTCTGCTCCTCGGCCACCATCGTCGGCCGCGGTCGGCTGCTCGCCTCCGGGCGCGTCGAGGACCTCCTCGGCGCGGTCACCCGGCACCGGGTCACCCTCACGCCGGGCACGCACGAGGCCGGCACCCACGAGGCGGCGCGGTCCGCCGCCGGCGTCCTCACGTCCGCGGGCCTGCCCTGCGAGGTCCAGGACGACGGCAGCCTGCTGGTCACCGCGGAGGACCCGGCGGTCGTCACCCGCACCCTGGGCGAGGCGGGCACCTGGCTGGCGTCCCTGGCCCCGGTCAAGCGCGACCTCGAGGACCTGTTCCTGGAGGTGACCGCCGGGCAGGGCCCCGGCATGGACATGCCGCCGGACTGGTCGGGCGCCGGGCAGGGCGGGGCCGCGCGATGAACGGCTCGTGGCTGCCCCTGCTGCGCGCCGAGGTCGACCGGCTGCGGTGGCGACGTGCCGTGCTGCTGCTGGTGCTGGGCGCCGTCGTGGTCACCGCGTTCACGTTCACGGTGACGGCCTGGGACACGCGACCGGTCAGCGACGAGGAGGTCGCGGAGGTCAGGCAGACCACCTACGTGGTCTCGGAGATCGACCAGTGCACCGCCCACCCCCGCCGCTACCTGGGTCCGCGTGCCCGTGGGCTCGACGCCGACGAGGCTGCCCGGACCTGCGAGGAGCTGGTGCTCGGCTGGTACTCCGGCCGCCCGACGCTGGACGTCGCCTCCGAGCTCGGCAACGGCTTCATCGCGTGCACGGTCTTCGTCGTCCTCCTGCTGCTCCTCATGGGCGCCACGTTCGCGGGCCACGACTGGAGCACCGGCTCGATGAGCAACCAGCTGCTCTACGAGACGCGCCGCACCCGCGTCTGGCTGGCCAAGGCGCTGGTCGTCGGCGTCGCCGGCCTCGTCGTCTCCGCGGTGCTGCTCGGCGCGCTCTGGGGAGGCCTCCTGCTGCTCGCCTCGAGCCGCGACCTGCCCGTGCCGGACGCGGTGGTGGCCGACGGCTGGGCCCAGGTGGCCCGCACGGCCGTCGCCGCGGCGCTGGCGACCCTGCTGGGGTTCGCGCTCGCGATGCTCTTCCGCAGCACGGTGGCCACCATCGCGGTGCTGTTCGCCCTCGCGGTGAGCACCGGCGGCCTGGTCGCCGCCGCGGGCCTGTTCTCGGAGTCCAGCCGCTGGGACCCGGTCACGAACATCGCCGCGCTGGTCGAGGGCAGCGCCAGCTACTACGTCGACGTGGGCCTCGACCGTGAGTGCTACACCTCCTACGGCGAGGTGCGGGGCAGGCTGCCCGGCTGCGACCCGGAACGCACCGTGGGGGCCGTCCAGGGCGGTCTGTACACCGGCCTCGGGGTGGTCGTCGTCGGCGCTGCGTCGGTGCTCGTCCACCGGCGGCGAGACGTCTGAGCCGTATCCGACACCTGTAGACGGACGTTCGAGGTCCGCCTGGTTCGGTGGGCGGACACGCGGCACGTAGGCTGGGAGACGTGACGCAGGCACCGAGCACCCCCGCCAGCACGCCCTCCACGAGCACCACCCCCCGCGCCGGGGGCGGGTGCGGCCCCGCGCCGTCGTCCTCGGCCAACGTGGACGCCGGCGGTCGCAAGCTGCTCCGCATCGAGGCCCGCAACGCCGAGGTCCCGATCGAGCGCAAGCCGGAGTGGATCAAGACCCGCGCGAAGATGGGCCCGCAGTACAAGGAGCTCCAGGGGCTGGTGAAGGGCGAGGGTCTGCACACCGTCTGCCAGGAGGCCGGCTGCCCCAACATCTTCGAGTGCTGGGAGGACCGCGAGGCCACGTTCCTCATCGGCGGCGAGCAGTGCACCCGACGCTGCGACTTCTGCCAGATCGACACCGGCAAGCCGTCCCCGCTGGACCGTGACGAGCCCCGCCGCGTCGCCGAGTCCGTGCGCACCATGGGGCTGCGGTACTCGACGATCACCGGCGTCGCGCGCGACGACCTCGAGGACGGCGGCGCCTGGCTGTACGCCGAGACGGTCCGCCAGATCCACGAGCTCAACCCGGGCACCGGCGTCGAGAACCTGATCCCCGACTTCAACGGCAAGCCCGACCTCCTGGCGCAGGTCTTCGAGTCCCGCCCCGAGGTGCTGGCGCACAACGTGGAGACGGTGCCGCGCATCTTCAAGCGCATCCGCCCCGCGTTCCGCTACGAGCGCTCGCTGGACGTCATCACCCAGGCCCGGGACTTCGGCCTCGTCACCAAGTCGAACCTCATCCTCGGCATGGGCGAGACCCGCGAGGAGGTCAGCCAGGCGCTCGTCGACCTCCACGAGGCCGGCTGCGAGCTCATCACCATCACCCAGTACCTGCGGCCCTCCAAGCGCCACCACCCCGTCGAGCGCTGGGTGAAGCCGCAGGAGTTCGTGGAGCTCAAGGACGAGGCGGACGAGATCGGCTTCTCCGGCGTCATGTCCGGCCCGCTCGTGCGCTCCTCCTACCGCGCCGGCCGCCTCTACCAGCAGGCGATGGCCGCGCGGGGCGAGCACGACGTGCAGCTCGGCGGCCCGGCCGCCGGCGTCCGTGAGGGTGCCGTGCAGGAGCCGACCACCGCGGGCTGAACCGCCCCACCCTGACGTAAGATCGAACGTCGGCGCAGCCTCTCCTCCCGCTCGGGGTCGGACGAGGCCCCGCGCCGAGCCCGCGCCGGACCCGGCGCCGGGAGGAAGACGACGAGCGAGGCACGCCACCAGATGGCCAACACGAACCCGGCGTCGATGGGCCGGATCAAGCAGTTCATCGAGACCTACAAGGTCACCAAGCGCAACGACCCGCTGATCGGCCTGTGGCTGCTGCTCGGCTTCGTGGTCGGCGGCGCGATCGGCTTCGGCCTGTTCTGGCTGCTGCCCGGCTCGGGCGTGCTGGACTGGATCTTCGGCGTCCTCGGCGGCCTGATCTTCGGCATCCTCACGGCGCTGATCATCTTCAGCCGCCGTGCGCAGACCTCGGCCTACGCCCAGATGGAGGGCCAGGTCGGCGCGGCCGCCGCCGCGCTCACCATGCTCCGCAAGGGCTGGGTGACCACCCCGGCCGTCGGCTTCACCAAGCAGCAGGACGTCGTCCACCGCGTCGTGGGCCCCCCGGGCATCGTCCTGGTCGGCGAGGGCAACCCGAGCCGCCTCAAGGCGCTGCTGGCCAACGAGCGCAAGAAGCACGAGCGCGTGGCCTACGAGGTGCCGGTCGAGGAGATCGTCGTCGGCCGCGAGGCCGGTCAGACCCCGCTGCCGAAGCTGGTCGGCGTGCTGCAGAAGAAGAAGCGCGCGCTCAAGCCGGCCGAGATGACCGCCGTGCTGAACCGGCTCAAGGCCCTCGACGCCAGCCGCCCCGCCGTCCCCATGCCGCGCGGCCCGGTGCCGACGTCCATGAAGGGCATGCGCGGCAACATGCGCGGCCGCTGAGCCACTCCCCCGCACCTCCCGCCCCTCGTGGGCGACGACGAAGCCCCCGCACTCCGAGCGAGTACGGGGGCTTCGTCGTGTGGGACGGTGCCGGGCGGGTCGCCTCAGTCGACGGCGACCGCGCCCGCGGGAGCGTCCACGGTGACCTTGCCGGCCCGGAAGGCGTACAGGCTCACGACCTGGCCGGCGTCCTGGAGCGTCACGCTGACCAGGTCGCCGCGCCGGTCGAGGTGGACGTAGACGGTGACCTCACCACTGAGGCCGGAGGCGCGGAGGGTGCCGGCCGGCCCGGCAACCTTCAGGATCGACTCCCAGGTGCTGGTGAGCTCCAGCTCCCGGACCTGGACGGCCTTCCCGTCGATCGTGTCGGTCGTGGCGCCGTGGTCGACGACGGCGGAGGCGGTCTGCGCGGTCGCCGTGGTGATCGCGCTGCCGTTGAAGATCGTGATCGGCGGCAGCAGGTCGGCTCCCGTGGCCCCGCTCAGGGAGGTCGACGCCCAGACACCCTGGGACTCCGGCGCCCGCAGGTAGAGGGTGTCGCCCACGCGAGTGACCTCCGTGGCGTCCCCGGTGGGGTCCAGGACGACGGCCACGCGCGCGTCGGACCCGGTGCCCTGCACGTCGACCTCGACGAAGCTCTGCACGCCGCCCTCGACGTAGGAGCCCGAGTAGTGGGCGTTCGCAGGGATCGACGCCTTCAGCTGCTTCTTCGCCTCTGCCAGCAGCTGCTCGGGCGAGCGCGACTCCTCGACCTCGGCGACGACCTCGGTCGTCTCCTCGGCGCCGGCCGAGGCCGACGTCGGCGCTGCGGCGTCCTCGGCGGACTCGCTGCCGCCGGAGCAGGCGGACAGCACGAGAGCCAGGGGCAGGAGGACGGAGGCGGTGGCCAGTCCGGTGCGGCGCAGCGGGCGCGTGCTCATCGTCGGCACCTCAGTCCAGCTTGAAGGCGTTGGCCGGGGCCGGCTCGGGGGTGACCTTGCCCCAGCCCGAGAGCTGGAAGCGGGACGTCGCGCCGACCACGTCGGACTCGACCCACACGATGCGGCCCCGCGGGTCGTAGCCCACGGTCGCGCTGACCTCGTCGTCCACCATCTCGGCGACGTCGGCGGCGACGTACCCGATCGCGTCCATCACCGCCGCGCCCGGGGCCGTGAACCGCCACTGGTGGACCGTCACCAGGTCGTCCCCGATGGTCATCACGTTGCTGCCCTCGTCCGAGACGGAGTCCGCGGTGGCGGCCACGGCCCGCAGCTGGCCCAGCACGTCGACGGAGACGAGGAACTCGGAGCCCTGCACCGTCGCCGAGTCCAGCGCCGAGGAGGTCCAGGCGGGCTCGGACGTCGGGGGGAGGGCGTAGAACGTCCCGTCCGCGACCCGGAAACCGACCTCACCATCGACGTCCTCCATGCCGGTGACGACCCCGGAGGCACGCGTGGCCGCCCCCTTGCCGGCGAGCAGCACCGTGCCGCTCCACTCCGGCGAGTAGTACAGCGTGAGGTCGGCACGCACGCTGCTGGGCACGGCCGCCTTCAGCTCCTTCGTGGCCGCCGCGAGCTCCTGCTCGGGCGACGTGGACTCCTCGACCTCAGCGACGGCCTCGGCCGTCTCCTCGGCGCCGGGGCTGGCGGTGGCGGAGGCCGGCTCAGCGGCGTCCTCGGCGGACTCGCTGCCACCGGAGCAGGCGGTCAGCGTCAGGGCGAGAGGCAGGACGGCGGCAGCGGCCAGGGCCCGCAGGGCCGGGCGTCGCGCGCCTGCGCGCAGGGGCAGGGTGGTGCGGTGGTTCACGGTGGTCCCGTCTGTGTGGTGGTCCGAACGGCCACGGGGCAGCACCGAGAGCGGCCACCCGGAGGCCTCGCGGGACGCTACCGGCCGGGCTGCACGACAGCTGCTGCAAAAGGCAACGATCCGGTCACGACCACCACACCCTGACGGGTGCGCGTCGACCCGTCTCGGTGAACGGTCGTCAACGTCCGCTGATCGAGCGGAAGGTGCCGAGCTCGACGACGGCGGAGCCGACCGCGAGGTCGTGCAGGCCCCGGCCGTCGGGCTTGAACACGAGCGGCGGGATGACGAGCGCGACCAGCAGCTGGCGACCGATCGCCGGCAGGAGCGCGAGGGGTCGCCCGCCGCCGTCCGCCCTGACGACGCGCAGGCGGGTGACCAGCTGACCGAACGACCCACCCGCGGTGGCACACATGACGGCGGACTCCAGCACGAACACGCCGAGCACGACGAAGCCGGACGCCTGGGAGGCGTTGGCGCCGTAGACCGGCATGAAGATGCCCGTGACCAGCAGGCAGGCGATCCAGTCGACCGCCAGGGCCAGCATCCGACGTGGCCACGTGGCGGTCTCGAACCCAAGGTGCACGCCCCTCACCCTAGAGTGAGGCCGGTGCTCGACCGCGACGGCGGGGGCCGCACCTGACCTGAAACGGGCTGTTACATCCGTGACACACAACCGATACGGTCACGAAACGGTCCCGCTCGTAGGGTTGGGCCCAATCGTCGGTGGCAACGGCGCCACGGGCTGTCCACTCCCTATACGTATGGTCGGCTGCCCTCGGAACGGACAGCCACAGGAGGACGTATGTTCAGCAGTGACGATGAGCTGATGCAGTTCATCAAGGACGAGGGCGTCGAGTTCGTCTCGGTTCGCTTCGTCGACCTCCCCGGCATCATGCAGCACCTCACCGTGCCGGTGTCGTCGTTCAACCTCGACCCCATGGCGTTCGACGGCTCGTCGATCCGCGGGTTCCAGGCCATCAACGAGTCCGACATGGCCCTGTACCCGGACATCTCCACGGCCTACATCGACCCGTTCCGCAAGTCGAAGACGCTGGCGCTGCTCTACTTCGTGCACGACCCGATCACGGGCGAGGCCTACTCCCGCGACCCGCGCAACATCGCGCGCAAGGCGCTGGCCTACCTGGCCACCACCGGCATCGGCGACACCGCCTACTTCGCCCCCGAGGCCGAGTTCTTCATCTTCGACTCGGTGAAGTTCTCCACCGGGATGAACGAGTCCTTCTACAAGGTCGAGTCCTTCGAGGGTGTCTGGAACTCCGGCGCGGACACCGACCCCGACGGTTCCCCGAACCGCGGCTACAAGGTCCGCCAGAAGGGTGGCTACTTCCCGGTCACGCCGACCGACGGCACGCAGGACCTGCGTGACGACATGGTCAAGAACCTCGAGAAGGTCGGCCTGCTCGTCGAGCGCGCCCACCACGAGGTCGGCACCGCGGCCCAGGCCGAGATCAACTACAAGTTCGACACGCTGCTCAAGGCTGCCGACGATGTCATGAAGTTCAAGTACATCGTCCGCAACACCGCGTGGGAGGCCGGCAAGTCGGTCACCTTCATGCCGAAGCCCGTCTTCGGTGACAACGGTTCGGGCATGCACGTCCACCAGTCGATCTGGGAGAACGGCGAGCCGCTCTTCTATGACGAGAAGGGCTACGGCGGCCTGTCCGACATGGCCCGCTGGTACATCGGCGGCATCCTGAAGCACGCAGCCTCGGTGCTGGCGTTCACCAACCCCACGGTGAACTCCTTCCACCGCCTGGTGCCGGGCTTCGAGGCCCCGATCTCCCTGGTGTACTCCTCGCGCAACCGCTCCGCGGCCGTGCGTATCCCGATCACGGGCACCAACCCCAAGGCGAAGCGCATCGAGACCCGCTTCCCCGACCCGTCGTCCAACCCGTACCTCGCCTTCTCGGCGCTGCTGCTGGCCGGCATCGACGGCATCAAGAACAAGATCGAGCCGCCCGCTCCGATCGACAAGGACATCTACGAGCTCCCGCCGGACGAGAAGGCCGAGATCGACCAGGTCCCGACCTCCCTCGACGCCGTGCTCGTGGCCCTCGAGAACGACCACGCCTTCCTCACCGAGGGCGGTGTCTTCACCGAGGACCTCATCGAGATGTGGATCGAGTGGAAGCGCGAGAACGAGATCCTGCCCGTGCAGCTGCGGCCGCACCCGCACGAGTTCGAGCTCTACTACGACATCTGAGCAAGGGGGGCCTCACCGCCCCTGACCTGCGCAAACGCGAATCCCTCGCCCGGATTTCCCCCGAGTTCCCCCGGAACTCTGGGATCCGCCGGGCGGGGGATTCCGCGTCCCCCGGCCGGCCGGCGACTGGCCGGCTGGCGGGGCGGCCGCGATGACGGCCCGTCGACGGCCCGAGCCGGTCAGCCGGGTCGGCCGCGTCGCGGTCTTCGCCCCGGCCCGCGCGGGCACCTACTGGCGGCTGCGCTGGACCGGCCTGGACGGCGCCCGCGCCGACACCTCGGGGGGCCGCGACCGGCCGACCGCCGAGGCGAAGGCGCGCGGCATCGACGCGCGGCTGGCCCGCGCCGCCGGTCAGCAGTCGGGTCTGCCCCGAGTCTGGTCGATACCTGACCTGTGAGGATCTGTCCTCGCTGGAAGGATGTCCCCGTGGCAAAGCCTTATCCCAAGGAGTTCCGCGACGACGTCGTGGCCGTGGCCCGCAAGGGCCAGGCTCCGCTGTCTCAGATCGCGAAGGACTTCGGCATCTCTGAAGGTTCGCTGGCGAACTGGATGAAGAAGGCCGATGTCGAGGACGGTCACCGTCCCGGTCTGACCGATGCCGACCGTGCCGAGCTGCGCGAGGCGAAGAAGCGGATCCGGCTCCTGGAGCAGGAGAACGAGGTCCTGCGTCGCGCGGCTGCCTACCTGTCCCAGGCGAACCTGCCGGGAAAATAGTTTTCCCGCTCGTCCGTGAGATGGCCGCGACCGGTGCTCGCATCAGGGTGCCGGTCGCGGTGGCGTGCAGGGTCCTGGGGCTCTCGACTCAGGGGTACTACAAGTGGCTCAAAGACCCGGTGTGCCGGCGGGACTGGGACGACGCCCACCTCATCGACATCCTCTACGAGTTGCATGCCGACGACGCCACGCTGGGCTACCGGTTCCTCACCGACGAGCTCGACCTCGAGCACGGCATCACCGTCGGTGAGAACCGTGTGCACCGGCTGTGCCGGATCGCCGGGATCACCGCGTCGCACCACAAGAAGCGCAGCAAGGCCGGCTCGAGCGGCCCCGCGCCCCACGACGACCTCCTGGCCGTGGTCGACGAGCACGGCGTGGTCCGCCACGAGTTCGTCGCCGACGCCCCGAACAAGGTGTGGCTGTGGGACATCTCGGCTGTGGGACATCTCGGAACACCCCACACGAGAAGGGAAGCTCTACATCTGCGCGATCAAGGACGTCTTCTCCAACAAGATCGTGGGCTACTCCATCGACTCACGAATGAAGTCCTCCCTGGACCGGGCGGCGATGAGGAACGCCATCGCCCTGCGCTCACCCGATGAGACGGTGTGTCACTCGGACCGAGGCGGTCAATTTCGAGCCAAGCGCACCCAACGGCTCCTGGTGAACAACGGCCTGGTCGGCTCGATGGGCCGCTCCTACGGAGCCGGGGACAACGCCAGCATGGAGAGCTTCTTCTCCCTGCTGCAGAAAAACGTGCTCAACTGACGACGACGCTCCAATCTGGGGCCAGAACGACGGTCGAAAACGGGGCCACCCAGACAGATTGGATGGGTGATCTCGATGGAGGATTGGGCTCTGATCCGGAGGCTTGTCGCGGACGGTGTCCCGC